>CAXTTP010000009.1:4665-26963 GCA_964247195.1 uncultured Sphingomonadaceae bacterium | reverse complement strand
GGCTGGTAGTGGTTGCCGCACGCCGGCTCCACGCTGACCGGCCGCCCGGCCGGCCAGTGCACCGCGGCGAAGTCTGGAACGCCGGTCCGGCCGAACCCGCAGCGCAGGCAGCCGCCCGTCCCGCCGATGGTCACTGCGTGAGCCGCGAGCGCACGGTCCTCCAGCCAGCCGTAGACGACCGGCGCGAGCCGCCCGGACGCGCCGTGCCACCGGTCGATCGCACCCTCCGCGTCCCAGCTGCCCGTCGCGCACACCAGCAGGTCCGCCGCGCCCATGATCTCGGCGTGGCCGATCATGAACCCGTGAGCGGTCGACACGTGAGCGAGGATCTCGAGGTGCGGAAGCTCGCGGCGGAGCCTGTCCGCCAGCGCCTCGGCCTTGAACGACCCGACCGCGTCGGCGCCGAGCTCGTGCCGGCCGACGTTCGACCACGTCAGCCGCTCGGGATCGACCAGATGCAGCCGGCCGACACCGACGCGCGCCAGCCGGGCGGCGACGCCGGACCCGACCGACCCGCAGCCGAACAGAACGACCGTGCAGCCCAGCAGCCGATCGGTCCGCGGGTCGGCGCCGCGTCGGCCCGCTCGACGACCGAGCGCCTGAGCGGCGCCGACGAGAACATCCGCATCGCCGCCACGTCCGAGGGTAGGGGCCGGTGCCGGAAGCCCTTCGTCAGCGGGTGGTCGGGCCCCGACCGCGCCGTAGGCCGGCGATCGGCGACGGTGGTGGACACCGCGACAAGGCCCGGACCGTCGCGCCCCTGCGCGCCGATCAGGACGAGCGCGTCGGCGACCGTCCCGGCGGCGAGCTGCTCGAGCACCCGGGCCGCGCCGTCGCCGGCCTTGGCCGCCAGCGGCAGCAGGTCGGCGCCGGTCAGCGGATATCCGGACGGCAGCATCGGCTCCGGCAGCCAGACCAGGGCGGCGGGTTCATGGCGATGCGCTTTGCGGCCGGGCTCGAGGCCGGACAGGTTATTCACCCAGCGATCCAGCGTCTCGCCCTCCTCCGCGACGGTCATCGCGCCGTCGCGGTCCCGCCACACCGTCAGCGGTCGCGACGGCCCGCCGGGGCGCACCAGGCTGCGCACGCGGGGCGCGTCGGGGTCGGAGGCGTAGAACCAGTAGGTCAGGAACTCCTCGCGGAAGTCGCGATCCACGATCCCGCCCTCCAGCAGCTCGGCAACCAGCCGGGCGGACTTCGCGAGCAGGTTGACGGCCACCTCGGAGGGGTCGTCGGGATCGACCTCGGCGCCGACCGGCAGCAGGCAGAGGACGCCGTCGCGCTCGATGTGCGGCCATTCCAGATAAGGCGGACGATCGACGAGCGCGGTCCGCGGATAGCCGGCGGGAAACGCCGGCGAGATCAGGAGGTCGACGCGTCGGTCCTCGCCGTCCGGGCACGCAACCGAAAGCCGCCATCCCGCCGAGAAGCGGCGGGTCGGATACGCGGCGGCCAGCGCCCCCGACGACAGCCGCTCGGCCGCGCCGCCGAACTCGGCATCGAGGCGGCGGTCGAGGACCCGGAGCGCGGCGGCATAGGGCAATCGGCCCGCGACCATCCCGTCACGCATGGCGACCGCTCCCCGATCCCAGCACCGCGCCCGACGTGGCCGTCTCCAGACCGGCCAGACCTGCGAGCGAGAGGGCGGGGGCCTTCGCCGATCCCGACGCCTCCTCCGAGCAGCGGGCGCTGAAGAAGTCCGTCCCGAAGACCTCGTCCCAGCACGCTAGCGCCCGCTTGCGCGTGCAATCCGCCTCGAACAGCGGCGCCAGCGCGTCCAACGCCTCGGTCAGGCGATCGCGCAGATAGATCGCCTTGGGGTCGGCGTCGCCGCTGGTCAGATGGTCGCCCGGCGTCACCGGGTGCGCGACCGACAGGTCCCACTGCAGGCGGTCGCGCACCGCCTCCATCGTGTCGTAGAGCGCGCGATCGTCGCGGCTGAGGTGGATCCGGCGCTGCTCGACAACCAGCGTCGTGATGCCGAAGCCGCTCAGGATCTTGCTGCACCAGCCGTCGCGGCTGCGCGCGTGCTTCTTGAGGTAGCGGACGAGCCGGCGGACCAGATAGGTCTGGCCGGTGGCCGCCAGCTCGTGCTCAAACCATTCGGTTACGTCGCGGGCGTCCGACCGGTGCCAACCCGAGGACGAGGCCAGCTCGTAGATCCAGCCGTTGCCGTCCGGGCGGCGACGGTAGACCGGCATGTCGACGTGATAGCCGGCGGCATACTGGATCCGGACGCAGTTCTTGCGGACTTCGGGCGGCGTAGAGAACGACCCGTCGTCCAGGGCGTCGCGGACCATCCATCGGGCCTCGGAAGCCGACATCTCTCCGCCCCGCGGCTCGACCAGGTCGGCCTCGTCGAAGTAGACGCCGTCGTCGATGTCGTAGTCGTTCTTCGGATGCTGCAGCATCGTGCGCATGGCGTAACTGCCCTGCTTCACGAACTCGAGCGGGGCCGCGTTGCCGTTCCTCGCGAGACCTGCGAGAAGCCGGTCCCGGTTGGCGTCGCGGCGCTTGCGCATCGCGGTCTGTTCGTCCGTCGGCAGCACGATCCTCTGGTCGTGGAAGGCGCGGACGTCCTTGGAGCAGTCATACATGTCGTTCACCTCTCGGGTTCGGTGGGCAGGGCGGGCGGAAGCGATTCCAGGAGACGGCGCACCATCGCCCCCTCGGGATTCTGCGGGTCGTCGCAGTGGCTGCGCGTCAGATCGGCGTCGTTGTGCGCCTGGGCCACGAGGCGATCCATCGCCTCCTCGCGACTGTCATCGAGGCCGAGGAACGGCATCATGCTGGCCGGCACCGGGCGGTTCGGAAAGCGGACGCGGCGCACCGACCGGCCGCAGGAGCTGAGCGCGACCGCGATCAGGCGCGCCATGTTGTCGTATGCGAATTCCTGCGCGGCGATCGCGAGCGGGCCGACGTCCGCGCCGAAGCGCCACTCCATCATCGAGCGGTGGGCGGCGTCGCCGACGACGTGCTCGCCCTCCGGCCGGGGACACGTCCCCAGCGAGTAAATCTCGATCGGCTGGTCGGGGCCGGCGATGGTCAGGGCGTCGGTCAGCCCGACCATGATCGGGTTGTTCGCCCACAGGCCGCCGTCGGCGAACACCTTGCGCGCGCCGGGCGCGTTGGGGTCGTCGACGGCGGCGAGCGACCGGTAGATCGGGGCCGCGCTCGACGCCATGCAGACGTCGACTAGCGGATAGTCGTCGTCGCGCGGCCCGCTCCGCGCGGTCTTCTTGAAGACCCACGCCTTGTGGTTGCTCATGTCCACGGCCGGAATCGACAGTGACACGCCGCGATCCCGATACACGTCCAGCATCGTCGTCCCGCCGAGCACGTCGGTCAGCGCCTCGCGCAGGGCCGCGTCCCCGGCGCGGACGTAGGTCCGCCCCGCAGCCGCCCGCTTCACCACGCTGGCCGGGCCGCCGATGCGGTGGGGGAAGATCCGGGACCCGTGCTCGCGATAGAGCGCCACCACCCGGGACATGGGGACGGCGGCGGCGGCCGCGCAGGCGACGATGGCGCCGGTGCTGGTCCCCGCGATGAGGTCGAAACCCTTCGCCAGGTCGAGCGGCGGCGAACCGGTGCGCCGGGCCTGCTGGTCGAGCACCCGGTCGAGAAACGCAGCCGTGTAGATGCCGCGCATCCCGCCCCCGTCGAGGCTGAGCACTCGGAAGGGGCCTGGTCCGTCAGTCGCTTCCATTCGCAAAGGATCCTCTCCCGTCAAATCGACGCCTAGTCGATGGCAACGGTCGATGTCAATGAGCTTGACACTAACGTTGATACGGTGACAAACAATTGTCTTGTAGCGATCTATGTCATTGTTGTTGACATGCAAGGGCAGTAGGGGTACGGCGCGTAACCACCGGAGAGGAGCAACGATGGCCGACGAGGTCTACGCGAGGGTCGGGGCCGCGATCCGGTCGCGACGCGACGGCGCCGGAATGACCCAATCAGTGCTAGCCGACCGGACCGGACTGAAGCGCACGTCGATCACCAATATCGAGTCCGGCGGGCAGGCCATCACGCTCCATCAGCTGCTCGAGGTCGCGCGTGCGCTCGGCACCGATGCCGGACGGCTGCTCGCGGACGCGGAGAAGATGGACGGCAGCGCCGTCAGGTCGTCGCCGAACCATCCGCAAGCCACCGAGCTGCTCGAGCGGCTAGGCGGGATGCCGAGGACCGCCCGCAGGTGATACCCGCGCGTCGCGCTCGCTACGGCAGGATCGACCGGATCGTCCTCGACCTTCTCTCCGAGACCGGTTGCGATGAGCCGCCGGTCCTGGTCGAGCGCATGATTAGGGCCAAGGGCATCACGATCCGCAAGGGGCACCTCGACGACGACGTCTCGGGTCTCCTAGTCCGACACGGCGACACGGCGACGATCGGCGTCAACGCGTCGCAGAACGCGCTCCGGCAGCGCTTCACGCTCGCGCACGAATTCGGGCACTTTCTGCTGCACGAGGGCATCGTTGAGCACGTCGACCACGGTTACCGCGTGAACTACCGAGACTCCGAGTCCGCGCTCGCCCGCGACGTCGAGGAGATCGAGGCGAACTACTTCGCGGCTTCGCTGCTCATGCCCGTCGCTCTGCTCGACGCGAACGACGCCGTGCACGCCATCGACAACGACGATCTGGTCCGCGACCTCGCGAAGCGGTTCCAAGTCAGCAGACACGCGATGAGCCTGCGCCTCGCCAACGTCTACAGCAGGTATGCGCCCTTCTGACCGTTTCGCGCGGAACGCAGGGCGGCGCGCGTTTCAACGATCGGAGGGGGACCATGAGGACATCGACGAAGGGCATAGCGGCGCTGGCGCTCGCGCTGTCATCGACCGCGCTCCCGGCCAGGAACGCGGAACTGCACACCTTCCACTGCCTCAACGGCTGCCCCGTTGGCGCTCCCGCGACCAACGACGTCGTCGTGCGGGAGATCTACACCTTGTCGTCGGACGACCTCACCAAGGGCGCCGACTGGGTCGCCTACCGGATCACGAAGGAAAGCATCGGCTAGTCGGGCGACCGGGAATGGCGCGCCGATCCCTGGCTGGACTCCGACGAGACCCTGGCGCCCTTCCGCGTATGATGGCGCCAGCGACGCGCTGCACGTGGACCGGGGCCACCAGGCGCCGCTGGCGTCCTTCTCCCGGACCCCGTCCGCCGCGGACACGAACGTCCTGTCCAACATAACGCCGCAAAGCTCAGCGCTGAACCAGGGCGCGTGGGTGCGCCCCGAGGACCAGGAGCGCGAGCTGGCGCAGCGGCTCGACGTACCGGTCTACGTCCTGACGGGCCCGCTGTTCGAACGGATGATGCGGCCCCTGCTGGCGGTCACTGCGCTGCACCGCGTCCCCTCGGGATACTGGAAGGTGATCGCGCTCGCCGACGGCAGGACCACGGCCTTCGTCTTCGATCAGGCTGATCCGAATGGCAAGGACCACTGCTCGGCCATGGTGACCCTCCGACACGCGGAACTGCGGAGCCGGCTCGAGCTGTTCCCCGACGCGACTGCCGACGCGTCCCCGCTCGACGCCGAGCTGGGCTGCCCCGGGGCAGCTCCCGCCGACCCCGTCCCGTCCGAAATCCCCGCCGAGGCCAAGCCGGCCAAGAAGAAGGGGCGCTAGCCGAGCGACCTCGTTCGCTTCTTCGTCCAGACGACGGGGACCGCTCGGCAGCCGACCGACCGCATCCGCCCGCGGCGGCTGGTCAGACCCCGATCATCTTCCTGAGCTTGCGGGCCGTCGCCTCGTCCGAAAGCCGCCGCGGCACCATGTCGACCGTGCCGACGTATTGCGCTCCGTCAGCCAGCTCGGTCGCGGGATCACCTTTCGAATCCACGACCTGATGGAAAAAGAGCTGGGCGATCGCCTGCCCCGGGTACAGCGTCAGCGGCGTCTCGCCCAGATTGCGCAGTTCGAGGGTCAGGCTGCCGGCGAAGCCGGGATGGATGCCGACCGCGGTGGCGACGATGAGGCCGAGCCGGCCCCACGTCGACCTCCCCACCACGTATGCCATCAGGTCGGACGGGAGGCGGAGATATTCGAGGGTCTGCGCCAGGAAGAACTGGTGGGGATGGATCGTGATCTTGCCCCCGAGCGGCACGAATTCGCGAGTGTAGAGCTTAGCCAGCGACGGCGGCGGATCTGAGAACTCGTCGATCGATCCGTGCCGCGACGCGCTCACCAGACAAAAGTCGAAGCCGAGGCGCACGTCGACGGCCGCCTGGCCCGGCTTGATCTGGGCCGCTGGTTCGAGAAGCGGACTGACGACAAGCCGCGTCGCCACGTCAGTCCGCCCGAGCCGGTCCTCGATCGCCTTCGAAGAGAGGGCGCTCATGCGATGGCGTCCCAGGTCCGCCGCGCCTCGGCGAGCTCGACGCCCTTGAGTAGCAGTTCGTGCAGCTTCTCCATCCGGGGCGTCCCATGCTCGGGCAACGGTGCGGGAGCGGTCGAGCCTATGTTCTGCAGCCGGGTCAGCAGGGCCGCCCATCCGACGTTCAGGTTGCCCGCCAGGCTTGTCGCCACGACCGCGTTGCCGCGCCGCGCCTCGATCGGGGGGATCAGACCGCAGAGCGCGTCGAGATGGTCCGTCAGGTCCTGCTCGAGATCGCCGGCTTCATACAGCATCCCGGGATGGTCGGCGCGCAGCACGCGCTCGGCTTCCGCGAAGATCTCGCGCGCGAGCTCATCTGCGAGCTCCAGCACCGCGACGCAGATCGCCGCCTCCTCCACGCCGTATTCGGACTCGAGTTCGGCGAACAGATCGTCGTTGGACGGCAGGCACGCCACGTGTCCGCTGTTCGTGTCCTCCTCGATCCTAAGCCCAGTGATCCGCTCGAAGACGTCACCGTGGTTCGGGGCGCCGGCGTTCAGCCGTTCCAGAACGAACCGCCGGCGCATCTCGGAAGGCGGATGCGAGGGGCTGATCCCGTAAGAACCGCCCGTTATCTGGAAGAAGCCGCCAAGGGCGAAGAAGAACGCGGGACCAGCGATCAGCAGACCTACCGCGTCTGACTTGAACTCCTGCGCCCAGGAAGCGACGACGGCGTGGAACTGAAGCTCGATCGTCGGGGTGAGCGACAGTCCTTCATCCGCAAGGCGGGTCGCAAGCGCCGCGAGGGCCCGCGCGGGATCGACCTTCTTCGCGGGAAGCACGATCGTGTCCTGGATGGCATGCCCCAGCTCGTGACCGACGATCGCGAAATGCGGCAGCATGCCTAGCGCCTGGCTGGGAACCGTCACCCGCATGAAGGGCCACGTTACGTCCGCGAGGGCCTCGACCAATGAAGGAGCCGGCGAGTCCACCTGGAACCGCGTGTCCAGATCGAAGCGCGCCAGTTCGTAGTTGGCCACGTGGTCGGCGCGAAACAGGATCGTGTTGGTGATGCCGAGCCCGTCGACCCACCGCTGGAACGGTCGCACGATCTGATGCGGGATCTGCTTCGCCTCGGCACCGGACAGTATCTGCAGGAGGTCGTAGGCGTCCTGCCCCAGGAAGTCCGCATCTCCGATCAGCGTGAAGGCGTCGTCGTCCGACGTCGCCGGATCCGCCGCCACGTCGAGATATCCTCGCGCCGTGTCGAGGACGCCCCGAATCACCGCGAGCCACTTCGCTGGCCCGGGGTGATGGCCCGGATAGACCATGTCGCCCAGCCGATCGGCCTCCCCGCGCAGCCGCTCGATGAAGAACGCGGCCGCCTGTCGGGTCCGGTCGATGGTGACCCTAGTTGTAATGGAGGTCCCTTACCCTGGTCAGCGGCCGAAGCGCGCGCTCGCGCTCGAGCGCCCTGAGGAGCCGGCCGAGCAGATCCTCGACCAGCCCGACCCGATCGGCGGCGACGGCTTCGCGCCTTTCGAAGCTCAGAAGGACCGACTTGGCCTCCGACAGCCGGCCCGGCAGATCTTCCACCGTGTCGTCGAGATAACGGACGAACAGCGAGTAGCGCTCGTAGGCCGAGCGTTCGGCAAGCGCGAAGGTCAGGCTATGCTCCTGCAGCGCCTCGGAACCCCGGTCGGCGTCGGTCACGATCTCGAGCAGGCCGCCGAGGACCCGCGATCGGTCCTGTGCCGTCTCACGACCATCCAGAAGAGCAAGACCATTCCTGAGGATGTGCCTGAGACCCAGGTTCCTGGAAGGCTCCGATCCGAATCTCATTCCGCTTCTCCTCCGTCCAGAACCGTCTCCACCACGATCGGGTTTCACACGTCCGCCTACCGGACGACGATTAACACGATCATAGCATTCATCGGAACATAATGTGAACAGATGAACGTTGCTGTTGTGACAATTATATAGTTATGCTGCACAACTACAATTATGGGAAGTCCCGATCTCTCCTCGACGATCGACATGGCGCAGGCCTCGGCGCTCAGCGGTCTCTCGCCTCACATGATCACTTATCTCAGCCGGATCGACGTCCTCCAGCCGCGCGTGTCGGGACGCCGGGGTATGGCACGCCGCTACGCCTACACCGACGTGCTGTTCCTCCGGGTGATCGCGGAGATGCTGCTCCGCGGCATCGAGGTTAAGCGCCTCGGTGCCGCCCTCAGGCGGGCCAAGGCCGAGGCCGACCTGTGGGACGACGTGCGGTCAGCTCCTCGCCACTATCTCGTTACCGACGGCACCGAGGTGTATCTGCGACGGAAGGGTCGGCTGGAGTCCAAGACCGTCGACCGTCAGCTCACATTCGCCTTCGTCCTCGACCTGGGACACGCGCATGGGCCGATCGCGAGCGGGTGGCCGCTTACGCCCAAAGCCTCAAAGGTCTCAGTCGGTCGATCCCGAAAGGGGCCCGAGGCACCACCTCAATAATCCTTGTTGTGCACCGCTGTGCGGCCGCAGCGCGATGGCGAATTTGAGCTCACGAGGACAACTCGCCCGCGGCCTATTCAGCATGTTTCAGCTTCAGGCGTTAAATGGTTCGCCCAACGTCCGCTTTCGGGCCGGTTTTTCCATAAGTCGAATGACAGAACCTGGATGCACAGCTGCCAGCCGCGGACGTCTGAACGAAGGGCTGTTTACGCCACCTCGGCGACCGAAAGCAGATGGGCCGTGATCCAGCAGGATCACCTCGAAAGCAGCCGGTCCGCCCGCCACCAATGCCCTATCCGTTCGCCGCACGCGCTAACCAATCTGCAAGATGCACTGAGGCTCCGGAAACGCGACAATGGTCTTGGGCGCGACGATAGCCGCCGAAGCCCGGCATATCCCCGCTGTGCAAACAGTCATTTTGCTTTGACGATTGAGCGCGCAGCGGGCACGCTCTGTCGCAAGCTTGAGCTACAAGTCGCTACCTGCCGCTGCGGGCATCGAACCGCCCAAAAGAACCAATTGGAGGGTAGAAGTAGGGTAGAAATCCGTCCGCTGGCTTCACAATAAGCTACTCAGATCAAATAGATAATCGGCAAATGTGAGTCCTCTTCTGGCACCATTTGTTCTTCCGCCGGCGTTCGCTCGCTTTCAAAGCTGCGACAATCCTCAGTCGCGGTCGGTGCGCCGAGCGGGAAGTAGGGTCGATACGGTCTTGCCCCTTCGACACAGCGCGCCACCGACGGGCGGGCGAGCAGGCGGGCGCGATACGCCTTCAGCGTCGCGTGCCGTTCCGCAATCGGGTGTACCCAGTCGGCGTAGAATAGCGATGGTGCCGCCGCGCAGTCGGCCAGCGTGAAGTCCTGGCCGGTCGCCCATTCGCGCGCGTTCAGCGCGTCGTCGAGCCAGGCGTAGATGCGGTCGAGGTCAGTGCGCGCGCGATCGACGCCATAGGGGTCGCGATCCGCCTCGGGACGGAGCGCGTTCGAGACGACGACCTGCATCACGTTCATCACGTGGTTGTCGAACACCCGGTCGAGCTGACGGACGACGATCGCCGCTCCGGCATCGGAGGGGATCAGGCGCACGGGGCCGGAATGAAACACCGCGAGGTACTCGATCACCGCGGTGGCCTCGAACACGACCTGCTCGCCGTCGACGAGCAACGGGAACTTGGCAAGCGGCCAGCGACGCGCGAGCTCGGCGCCATTCTCCGGATGCTCGGGATCGAGGATCCGGAAGTCGAACCGCGTGTCGTTCTCGTACAATGCGATCAGCGCCTTCCACGTGTAGGAGGAGAAGGGATGGCCGAACAGCTGGATCACCACGATCCCTCCTTCATCCTGCGCTGCCGTTCTTCCTCACGCGCACTTTCGATCTGGCCGAACGATCCTTGCTGCACCGGGCCGGCCGGTTCGTAGGTCGCGATCACCGCGCCGGCGGGCGATACCACGTGATCGACCAGCTTCAGCGTGCCGGGCAGCGTGCCCTCGCCGAACAGGCGCTTGCCCCGGCCGAGCACGAGCGGGAAGGTGTAGAGCCGCAGCTGGTCGAGCAGGCCCGCGCCGAGCAGCGCGGCGTAGATGGTGCTCGAACCCTGGATCAGCAGGTCGGGGCCATCGCCTTGCTTCAAAGACGCGACCTCATCGATGCCACGCAACCGGTGGCTGTTCTCCCACACAAGCGGCTGCTCGCCGCGGGTCAGGACATATTTGTGCGCCGCGTTGAACGCGTTGCCCATCGCCGCATCCTCGCCAGTGACATACGGCCAGTAGGCGGCGAAAATCTCGTAGGTCCGCCGCCCGAGCAGCAGATCGTACGGCCGGGAAAAGAAGTCGCCGACCGCCTGGCCAACCGTCTCGTCGGAAACGGCCGGCATCCACCCGCCATATCCGAACCTGCCGGTCGGATCCTCGGTGGGGCCACCCGGCGCCTGTACGACGCCGTCCAGCGACTGGAAAACGCCGCCGATGATCCTACGCATCGGCGGTCTCGCCGCGGCGCGCCTCGTCGATCCTGGCGATGTCGATCTTCTTCATCGTCATCATGGCGTCCATGGCGCGCTTGGCGGCGGCACGATCCGGATCGGTCGTCGCCGCGAGCAGCGCCCGCGGCGTGATCTGCCACGCGAAGTTCCAGCGGTCCCTGCACCAGCCGCACATGCTTTCCGCGCCGCCATTGCCGACGAGCGCGTTCCAGTAGCGATCGGTCTCTTCCTGGCCGTCGGTCAGCACCATGAAGCTCACCGCCTCGTTCGGCTTGAAACTGGGCCCGCCGTTCAGGCCGATGAAGGACTGGCCGAGCACGGTGAACTCGACGGTGAGTTCCGCACCCGCCTTCGCGGACGGATTGTCCGAAGGGGAGGCATTGCGTTTCCCAACATGGCTTTCGGGAAAGGTCGCGGCATAGAACTCGGCCGCCGCGCGCGCCTGCCCGTGATCGAACCACAGGCACGTCGTCATCTTGGTCATGATCGCTCTCCTCACTTGCCGCCGGTGAGCGCGAAGGCCGCGCCCTGCGGGTCGGCGCCCAGGATGATCCACGCACCGCCGGGCACTTCGTGCGGGCCCTGGTGGATGGTGCCGCCGCCCGCCTTCACCTTCTCGACCGCGGTCTCGATCGACGGCACGCAGAAGTAATAGCTCCAGCGGGTCGGCCAGCCGGCGCCTGCGGTCATCGCCGCGCCGAGCCGCTGCCCGGCATGATCGATGAAGCAATAGTCGCCCATGTCGCTTATCGGCATGCTCTCCTTGTTCTCCCAGCCGAACATCTCGCCGTAGAAGGCGAGCGCGGCCTTGTGGTCGCTGCTGACGAGCTCGTTCCATCCGCATTGGCCGGGCGCCATGCCGAACGCCTTCGAATCCTCTGGGCTGTCGCCGCGCATCATGTAGAAGTTCATGCCCTGCGGATCGGCGACGAACGCGAAGCGGCCGACGCCGGGGATGTCCTGCGGCCCCATATGGACCCTGCCACCGAGCCGCTTCAGCTTCTCCGCCGCCGCGTCGACGTCGTCCACGCCGATGTAGCCGAACCAGCCGGGCTGCATCGGCGCGCCTGCGGGCAAGGTCATCAGCCCGCCGACGGCGAACCCGTCCGGCGCAGTGAGGATCCGGTAGTCGGCGGCGCCGGGCATTCCGGAATCCGCGATGCTCCAGCCGACGACGTCGGCGTAGAAGGCCTGGGCGCCGTCGGCGTCGGTCGTCATCAGTTCGTACCAGATCGGCGTGCCGCCGGGATTGGCCATCGTCTCTCTCCCAATGGGTCGCGAAGCGGGTGGATCAGGCGTCGACGACGACCAGGCCATCGATATAGACCATGTCGACCTCCCCTCTCGTTCAAGCCGCCTCAAGCGGTCGCCGGCTCCGCGTAGAGCGCGAGATGGTCTGCCATCGCCCGGCGATGCGCGGGGCGATCCTCGCCGCGCGCGACATAGGCCGCAAGTTGCGGGAAGCCGTCGAGCTGACCGGTACCGCGCAGGCCACCGAGCACCGAGACGAGCATCAGGTCGCCCACGGTGAAGACGTCGCCGTCGATCCAGGTCCTGTCGCCGAGCGCGGTCTGGAGATCGCGCAGCCGGCCGTGCAGATCGTCGACGACCTTTCCGTGACGCGCCTGCGACCATTCGCAATTTGCTTCGAACACGTCGTTGACGGCCAGTGCCGTCACCCAAGGTTCGACCGAGTTGAGCGCGCAGGCGAGCCACTGGAGCGCGCGCATCCGCGCGGCGGGATCGGTCGGGACGAGCTGGCCTGCCCGCTCGGCGATGCGGAGTACGATCGCGCCGGATTCGAAGATCTCGACCTCGTCGTCCCGGTAGGTCGGCACCTGGCCGAAGGGTTGGCGGCGGCGGTGGTCTTGGGTCTTGCCGTCGCGGATCGGATCGACCTCATAGGCCTGCCCGACCTCCTCGAACGCCCAGCGCGGGCGCAGGTCGCGGACGAAGCCCCGCGCGAATTCGGGCACCCAGGCGAAGGTCGTGATACGCGGCAGGGCAGGCATCGATCTCTCCTTGATACGAGCGGCTGCAAATGGAAGCTGCTGCCTTGACAGAAACGGTTGATATCAACACATAGCAAGCATGTCAAAGGTGGTCCCTCTCGAGACGACCCTGGAGGTGCGGGACTGCTGCCTGTGCCTTCACGCGCAACGTACCGCTCGGGCGCTGGCGCGCCGGTTCGACGAGGCCTTGCGGCCGGTAGGACTGACCAACCAACAATTCTCGCTGCTGATGTCTCTGAACCGGCCCGAGCCGCCGACGATGGCGCCCGTCGCCGATCTGCTCGGGCTGGACCGGACCACCCTCACGGCTGCGCTCAAGCCATTGCAGCGTCGCGAGCTGCTGATCGTCGAGACCGATGCCGCCGACCGCCGCAGCCGCCGGCTCCGCCTGACGGAGGCAGGGCATGCGCTGCTCCTGCGTGCCCTGCCCCTCTGGAGGCAGACGCACGCCGAGACTCGAACGGCACATCCCGATGTCGACATGGATCGACTTAGGACGTGGCTTCGAGAGCTTGAATCCTCTGACGCTGGCTAGAAACTACGCCCGTACCTCGCGACGCAGGATCGGAGCGATCGGAGCTGTACGCTGCAGCACCGCCAAGCTGCCTTGCGCATCAGGACCGGCGTGGCGGTGGATTGCAGGTCTTGACCGGGCTTGGCGGTCCTCGCCCGCTCGAACTCACCTGCCAGCAGTCCTCGAACAGCGAGCAGTAGCAGGCCCGCACGTTGATCTTCGAACGAGCGGGGCCGGAGAAGGCGTTGATCAGAGCTACGGATGATGTCGGCCTCTGCACGGTCAGGATCGAGACCGACTGACGTGCCGGGATCACGCCCCCGGTGTCGCTGCTCATCACGGCAGGACGCACCGGGTCGCCGGCGTCCCTCGCGACGTGACTGGCCAGATCGAACACATCGGCCATGCGCTGGTTCTTGTACGTGATATCGAGCGCCATGATCTTGGCCGGCCCGACGCCGTTGTTCGTCAGCGCGACCCGATAGAGCCTGTCGCCGCGCTCGTCCCCGTTCGAGTCCGTCACGGTGACATAGGGCCAGGTGCTCGCCTGCACCATGCGGGCATTCTGGTCGACCATCTGCTCCATGGCACGGCCGTGCTGCAGGGTCATGATGGCTGAGAACAGCGAGATCGCAAGCGCGCTGACGCCGAGCGTGATGTCGAGCCAGCGGCGTCCGGTGTTGACGTGGCTCGCATGGTCATGGGCGTGCACGCCAGGGTCGAGGTCCAAGGCAGCGCTCCTAGATTGCAGGGCCGTTGCGGCAGGCCGTTCTATGACGCCCCATCCGTCTGCGCTACCGGGAATGGATTCGAGCAGGCTCGAACTGGCGCGTCGACGGGAGTAGGTCTGATCGGACATGGGTGACGCTGTGGACCGCCGACCAGTCGACCGGAGCTGCCGCCCCTCACGCCGGCGCGCTGTCGGGTTGCTGTCCGCAATGGCATGCTTCGCACCGGTGAGCGCGGCCTTCGCGCAATCCGCTTCGAGCAATCCGGCGGCCGAGCAGGGCGTACCCGGCAAGCCCGACCCGACCGCGCCCCACGAAGGTACGGCGACGCCGGCAGCCGTCCAGGAGAAGAAGCAACCCCCCGAGGTGGATCTGTCGGTGCTGTACATCGGCGAGCTATGGCGCAATGCCGACGGCGGCATACGCCGAGGCGAGCGCTACCTCGACAATCTCGACGTCACGCTTACGGTCGACGCGGAGCGGCTGCTCGGCTGGCATGGCGCGACGCTGTTCGTGTACGGCCTGTACAATAATGGTCACGCCTTCTCCGGCGATCTGGTCGGCGATACACAGACCGTCTCGAACATTGAGACAGGTGTCCGGGCGGCCAGGCTCTACCAAGCATGGATCGAACAGCGCTTCGCCGGCGACCGCGCCTCGATCAAGGCCGGGCTCTACGATCTCAACTCCGAGTTCGACACCACCAACGTCGGCTCGCTGTCGCTGCTCTCTTCGCATGGGATCGGTCCCGAGTTCGGCCAGTCCGGTCGCAACGGCCCTTCCATCTTCCCCTACACGTCGCTCGCGATCCGGGGCGAGTACAAGCTCAGCGACCAGCTGACGGCGCGCGCGGTGGTGCTCGATGGCGTCCCGGATGATCCCGATCACCCGAAGCGCACCTCGGTCCACCTCAGCCGGAGCGGCGGCGCGCTCGGCGTCGCCGAGATCGATTATGCGGGAGCGCCCGCAAACGTCACCCTCGGCTTCTGGCGCTACAGCTCGCGCTTCGAGCCATGGTCGGCGATCGGCTCGGGCCGAGGCAGACGCGGCAACCAGGGCGGGTACGCGGTCATCGAGCGCCAACTGACCCGCCCCTATCGAGAGCTGCCGGACGACAAGCGCGGGCTCGCTGCGTTTCTGCAAGCCGGCATCGCTGCCTCCCGCTTCAACCGGATCGACCGCTATGTCGGCGGCGGGCTGGTCTACACAGGGGTGATCGCCAGCGGCGAGGATCGCGTCGGCGTCATGTTCGCGCATGCCGCGTTCAGCAGCGGCTACCGCTCCTTCCAAGCTCTCCGCGCCGTTCGGGTCGGCCCGGCGGAAACCACCATCGAACTGACCTACCGGCGCGCCGTCACGCGCTTCCTTACCGTGCAGCCCAACCTCCAATATGTCGTTCACCCGAGCAGCGAACGGACCTTGCACGATGCCCTGGCCGTCGGCCTCCGCTTCGAACTGGGAGTCTGAGCGGGCCGGGCTGCGTCCAGCAGGAACGGAGTCGAAGCGAGTTTCACGGCGTCTGCACGGTGAACTCGAGCGCCTGGAGCTTCACCTCCTGCAACGGCGCGCGCTGCACCCGACCGGAAATGCGGCCATGCTCGCACGCCCAGATGAAGCGGCCCTCCATCGCCGACGTCGGCGTGATCGCCTCGCCGGCGGCGCACGTTCCGACCTCCTTGCGAAGGCCCGCCAGCAGGGTCTTCCAATGCTTGGCATCGCGGTCCAGCGGCATGTTGTTGGCGAGCGGCGCGGCGGCGATGTCGCCCGCGCGCCAAACCGCGCGTGCCGCGCCATAGGCGTCGGCGAGGCCGGGGCTCACCGCCAGCTTGCGATCGTCGAACACGCCGGCCTTCTGCAATGCGAGCGCGGCGCGGAAGGCCGGCAGCGAGGGGGCGCCATAGGTCTTGCTGGCGAAGGCGAAGATACCGATGCCCTTGTCGGGCAGCAGCATGACCACCGACCCGTAGCCGGGATAGCCGCCGGTGTGCGTAACGACGCGGCCGAGATCGCAGTCATCGATCACCCGCCACGCCATGCCGTAGGCGACCGCCTGACGGCAGGGCGCCCCGCCGATCGCCGCCGCGCGCATCGTGCCGCCGGCAAAGTTCGATCCGGTGACGATCTCGCGCACTGTCGCCCGCTTGACCGGTCCGGTCTCGGCGCCGTCGCGGGCCGGCCAGGCGTCGAGCAGGAACGCTACCCACTTGGCATAGTCGTTGGCGCTGGTCTGGACCCCGCCCATCGCGCCGAACGCCCCGTCCTTCATGTCCGGCTCGCGAACGAAGGCGTTGTCCTGCCAGCGATAGCCGATCGCGCGGCGGCTCGCGGGCGAGGCAATGTCGTAGCCCGTCGAGCCCATCGCCAGCGGCGCCATGATCCGCGTGCGGATGTAATCCTCGTAGCGCTGGCCCGAGACGTTGCTGACCAACCGGCCGAGGATCGCATAGCCGTAGTTCGAATATTCCATGGCCAGCCCCGGCGCGCGGGCGAACGTGGGGCCGGCCTGGAGCAAGGCGGTGAAGTCGGCCTCGGGCAGTACCTGCTGGCGGTCGCCCCACGGATTGTCCTCGACGAAGCCGGCCGAGTGGGTGAGCAGGTTGCGGACCGTGATCTTCGGACTGTCGCTGGTCGGGTAGCGCCAGCCCTTGAGCTCCGGCACGTAGGTCTCGGCCGGCGCGTCCAGAACGATCTTGCCCTCGTCGCGGAGCTTGAGGATGGCAAGGGCGGTAAACGCCTTGGACATCGACGCGATGCGGAACAGGCTGTCGGCGGTGACGGGGCGCGCGTCGCCGGCCTGCTGCACGCCGAAGCCCTGGACGTGGACCAGCCGGCCGTCCTGAACGACGCCGTAGACCAGGCCCCGCACATGCGCATCGAGCGCCCATTCGGCGAAGACCCGGTCGACATCGGCGATCACGGCGTTGTCGATCGTCGCCGCCGGCAAGGCGCGGGGCAGCAGCAAGGCGATGACAGCGAAGACAAGGCGCAGGCGCATGGCGGTCCCCCACGGAAAATCGGCCGAGGATAGGATGCTACGCCGCCCGCGTCACGCCTCCACGCGCCGCACCGTCGATGGAACATCAGCGGTGTTGCGGCCGGCGGCGCCTCCCAGGCGATCTGGACAGGCCCATCCGGGCGCCGCTGGCTGTGAAAGGGCATCTTGAGGGCAGGATCGCGCTTCTTCGCGGTCCCGCTTTAAATGGGTCGCAGTATTCTTTAGCTGGTCAATAGGGCTGATGGGGATGAGCCGATGGGCGGGGTGAAGCGACATCTGCGTGTGGCGGCCATGGCCGCCTTGGCGATCTTGGGCATCATGGCCCAAACCCCGCTGCGAGCGGCAACCCCGCCGGCCCTTTCGCTCTATGGAAAGCTGCCGGGCGTCGAGCGCGTCGCGATCTCTCCGTCGGGCGACAAGGTCGCGATCATCGGTGTGGTGGAAGGGACGCAGCCGATAACGCGCCGCTCCGTTTGCGGGTCGCGGTGCCGACGCTCGTTACGCGCGCGACCCCGGCTCAGCCGCAGCACTTCTTATGCTTCCTGCCCGAGCCGCACGGACAAGGCTCGTTGCGGCCGACCTTGGCGGGGGGCGCCGCGACGGGCGCAGGGGCAGGTGCCGCGCCATGCTGCAGCCGCCAGCCGTGGAGCAGCTCGACCCACGGCGGGATCAGGTCCGGTGCCTCCTGCGTCAGTTCGTCGATCTCACCGCGCTCGAGGTCGCTCTCGTCGCGGGCGATCTCCACGAGCGCGGTCATGCCCGCCAATGCCGCCGCCGCACCCTCGTCCGCGCTCCCGACGATCTGCGCCCAGCTGTCCGGCCGCAACCGCATCGCCGCCGCGAAGCCTTCGATCCACAGTTCCCACAGCACCTCGTCGTGGCGCGGATCCACTTCCAGGAATGGCGCATAGCGCCCCCGTCCCCGGCCGAGCGTCCGGACGACCGCGTCGTGATGCTCCATGACCAGCTCGGCATACCAGTGCGCCTCGCGCTCGTCGGCGAACAGCGGGTCGTCGCCATCGCCGCCGCCATCGCCCCACACCGCCGGCAGCCACTCGCCCGGCAGGATCGTTTCCGGGCAGGCGATCACGCCCGCGACATAGCCGTCGAGCGCGCTGAGCAGCATGGCGTCGCTCTCCGCCGGAAGATCGGCCAGGGCGTTGTCGAGCCGGCGGAGGCGAGGGGACGAAATGCGCATCGGCCGCGCTGTAGAGCGGGGCGGCGGCGCGCGGAAGCGCCCGCGACGCGCCAGGGCATTTCGAGCGGGCGCCTATACCGCGCTGCACCAGTCGGGCATGGAAGCTCGATGGACCTCCCATCGCTCTACGCCGCCTTCATCCGCGCGATCGGTGACGGCACCGGCATGGCCGACAGCCTGCTGCACGTCCATGCCGGCATGGCGATCCTGCTGCTGGCGCGGCTGGCGACGCGGCGCTCGCTGGCGACGCCGTGGCCGCTGCTGGTGGTGTGCGTGGCAGAACTGGCCAACGAGGTTATGGACCGGCTTTATCATGGCAGCTGGCGCTGGGCGGACACGCTGGGGGACGTGGCGAACACCCTGTTCTGGCCGGCGGTGCTGTGTGCGGGGCTGCGGTGGCGGCGGGCGAGGGGATGACGGCGGCTACGCGGGGCGGCAACCGCTTGCCCTGACCCGGCCGGTGATCGTACGAGCGGATCGATGGCAGCTCCGACCACCTTCGACATCGCCCACAGCCTCGGCCGCGAGGAGGCCAAGCGCCGCATGCGCGCCCGCATCGGCGAGCTGCCGGCCCATATCCCTGGCGGCGTGGCGGACGTCCGTTCGTCGTGGCCGGGGGAAGACCAGATGGCGCTTGAGGTGACGGCGATGGGTCAGCGCGTCTCGGCCGTGCTCGACGTCGAGGAGCGGCTGATCCGGGTGCGGCTGGTGCTGCCGCCGTTGCTCGGGTTCATGGCCGGGGCGATCACTGCCGCGGCGCAGCGCAAGGGCGCCGAGCTGCTGCTGGGCGACGAGCGCAAGAGCTAGTCGCATCGCTCCGCAAATCGTCCGCCGGCGGCTTTCATTCTGCGCCCGATAGCGCCATTCTCCCGCCGAGTGCAGTGCGGGATATGCCGCGCGACCGCCGGACAGAAGGAGACCCTAGCGTGATCCACAAGGTGACCAACGCCATCGCCGCCATCGCGCTCGCCTGCGGCGTAGCGACCGTGGCCGACGCCGCCCCGGCCGCAATCATGCGCCACGCCAGCACGCCGCCCTGGCCGATCCTGCAGAGCGTGACCGTGCCGGCGGGTGCGACGATGCTCTATCTGAGCGGCCAGCTCGCCTCGCCGATCGATCCGGCGAAGCAGGTGCCGGGGGCGCAGCTGACGATGGCCGACTTCGGCGACACCAAGACCCAGACGATCAGCGCGCTCACCAAGATCAAGGGCATCCTGGCCGAGCACGGCTTCATGATGTCCGACGTCATCAAGCTCACCGTGTTCGTCGCGGGCGACCCGGCGATGGGCGGCAAGATGGACTTCGCGGGCATGAACGCAGGGTTCAAGATGTTCTTCGGGAGCGCCGACAACCTGAACACGGTGGCCCGCTCGACGATCCAGGTCGCGGCGCTCGCCGGTCCGGCCTTCCTGGTCGAGATCGAGGCGACGGCGGCGAAGTAAGCCGCTTCAGCAGTTTCGGCCCGGTGGAACGGCACCGGGCCGACTGCCATCGCCGATCGGATCATTCCTCGCGGGCAGGCTCCGCCGGCTCCTCGCGCGCGGGAACCGCGCTGTCATCGGACTGGGCATCCGTCGGCGGCGGCTGCCGGGCCGGGTCGGCCGAGAGGCTGAGGCCATCGGCGCCGACGTGGAGGCCGAGCGTCACGTTGCCGACGTCCGCGCTTACCGAGAAGGCGGGCTCGGCGTCTGCTGCGGACGGCTTCGCAGGGGCCCGCGCAAGTGGCGCGCTGCCGATCGCGCTGGCCATGAATTCGCGCCATATCCGCGCCGGCAGGCCGCCGCCGGCGATGCCGTTCAGCGGGCTGTTGTCGTCGTTGCCGACCCAGACGCCGGTCACGACGTCGCCGGCGAAGCCGATGAAGATGGCGTCGCGATTGTCCTGCGTGGTGCCGGTCTTGCCGAACACCTGGGTGCGGAGCGCCGCCGAGCGGCCGGTCCCCTGGTTGACCGTCGCCGAGAGGAGGTCGAGCAGCATGTCGCGGCGATCGTCGCCGAAGTGGCGGGGGCGATCCCACAGGCTCTCCAGCCAGCCACGCTCCTCCGGCGGCAGCCCGTGGGCGAAGACCGGATAGGCGTCCGCCGCCACCGCCGCATAGGCCGAGGTCAGCTCCAGCAGAGTGAGCCCGGAGGTGCCCAGCGCCAAGCTCGGATCGGGCCGGAGCGGGCTGCGCACGCCGAGGTCGCGGGCGGCACGGATCACCTTGTCGCGGCCGACCTTCTCGGCGAGGCGGACGGCGGCGACGTTGCTCGACCGCGCGAACGCCTGGCGGAGCGTGATCGCGCCGGCATAGCGCCGGTCGCTGTTGGCCGGCGACCAGCCGTCGACGGTGAGCGGCGCGTCCTCGATCCGGTCGTCCGGCGTCATCCCGGCGCGGAGCGCGGCGAGATAGACGAACAGCTTGAAGGTCGATCCCGGCTGGCGGCGCGCCTGGGTGGCGCGGTTGAAGCCGCTATCGGCATAGGCGCGGCCGCCGACCATCGCGACGACGCTCCCGTCCGGCCGCATCGCCACCAGCGCCACCTGCGCCCGACCGAGCGCGGCATGGGCGACGGCGCGCTCGGCGGCGCGCTGCAACCGCATGTCGAGCGTGGTATCGACCTTCTGCTCGGCATAGACGGCGCCGGCGCGGTCGCGCGCGGCGGGCATCGCCCAGTCGGCGAAATAGGTGCCGCTCGGCAGCGCCGCCACCGGCCGCAGGTGGAGGCGGGCGGGCCCGGCGCGACGCGCCTGCCGCGCGGAGATGAAGCCCGCATCCTGCATCGCCGCGACCACCAGCGCCTGTCGCGCCCGCGCGCCGGCGAGATTGCTGCTCGGCGACAGCCGCGACGGCGCTTTCATCAGCCCGGCGAGCATCGCCGCCTCGGCGACGTCGAGCCGCTCCGGCGGCTTGCCGAAATAATGGCGGGCGGCCGCGCGCAGGCCATACACATTGTCGCCGAAATAGACGTTCGAGAGGTAGCGCGAGAGGATCTGGTCCTTGGTCAGCCAGGCCTCCAGCCAGAAGGCGATCATGACCTCGCGCAGCTTGCGCGCGGCGGTACGATCGGCGTCGAGGAAGGCGACCTTGCTCAGCTGCTGGGTGATCGTGCTGCCGCCCTCGACCACGCCGCCGGCGCGCAGATTGTGCCAGGCGGCGCGCGCGATACCGCGCGGATCGACGCCCCAGTGGTGGTAGAAGCGCCGGTCCTCGATCGCGACGAACGCCTTCGGCACATAGTCCGGCAGGCGCTTCACATCGACCATGCGATCGATGATCGCGCCGCGCCGGGCGATCGGCGTGCCGTCGTCCGCGAGCAGCGTCATGCTGGGCGGCGCGATCGGGCGAAGCGAACGCGATAACGGCGCCGTCACCGCCAGCCATGCCACCAGCAGCAGGAACAGCGCGACCACAGCCGCGAGCAGCCGCGGCCACCACCGTCGCCTCCGCGGTACCAGCGGGGCCGGCGCCGGCGGGCTGGACGGAAGCGTCGGATCCAGGGGCTGATGCATGTCCGGTGTCTTACACTAACAACACAGCCGTCGACCAGACGGTGAACGCATGGCCACCCCGGAAGATTGCACGTCGATCAGGATAGACGGGAGCGTCAGCGATCCTGTCCCGGCACGCCGCGGCCGCAATAAAGCCCGAAGCCCAGGATCGCGGCGTAGCAGGTGGCGGGCACCGCCAGCGCGATCCTGAGGCTCGCCAGGTCGGCGGTGAGGCCGGTCAGCGGCGGAAGGATGGCGCCGCCGACGATCGCCATGCAGATCAACCCGGATCCCTCCGCCGCCCGCTCGCCCAGCCCCTCCGAGGCCAGGCTGAAGATCGTCGGGAACATGATCGAGTTGAACAGGCCGATGCCGAGCAGGGTCCACATCGCCGCCTGACCCGCGCTGGCCGCCGAGCTCGCCAGCAGGAGGATGGCGATCGCCGCCGCCGTGGCGAGCACCAGGCCCGGGCGGAACAGCCGCAGCAGCCCGGCGCCGACGAAGCGGCCCAGCATCGCGCCGCCCCAGTAGAAGGCGACGTGCCGCCCCGCCGCCTGCTCGTCGAGCCCCGCGAGCGTCGACA
>CAXTTP010000009.1:0-4655 GCA_964247195.1 uncultured Sphingomonadaceae bacterium | reverse complement strand
CCCCGGCACGGCCAGGTTGATCAGATAGCTGACGATCAGGCTGCCGATCGACACCTCGGCGCCGACATAGAGGAAGATGGCGAGCGTGCCGAACGCGAAGCGCCGCCGCCGCAGCAGGTCGAGCGCGCCGCGCAGGCCGCCGTCGATCGCTCCCTGGCGATGCGGCAGCGCGGCACGGCGCGACCAGACGACCCCCGCGACCACCAGCAGGGCGGCGGCGATGCCGACATAGGCGTGCGCGATCGTGGCGCTTTCGCGCGCGCGGAACGCCGTGAGCGCGGCGCCGGCGAGGTGGGCCGGATCGACCGCGGCGAGCGAGCCGAGGATCAGGATCGCGCCGACATAGGGAAATACGGTCGTGCCGAGCGAGTTGAACGCCTGCGCGAAGGTGAGACGGCTCGACGCGGTGGCGCGAGGGCCGAGCGCCGAGATGAGCGGGTTGGCGACGACCTGGACGATCGTCACCCCGGCGGCGAGGACGAACAGCGCCGGCAGGAACAGGCCGAACGCGCCGGACAGCGTCGCCGGCACGAACAGCAGGCAACCGCCCGCCATCACCAGCAAGCCGATCGCGGCGGTCTGCAGGTAGCCCGCCCGCCTGACCAGACCCGCGGCGGGAAAGGAGATGATGAAATAGGCCGCGAAGAAGGCGGTTTGGACGAGCATCGCCTCGCCGTAGCCGAGCTGGAACAAGGCCCTCAGCTTCGGGATCAGCACGTCGTTGAGGCTGGTGATGCCGCCGAAGATGAAGAACAACGCGAAGACGAACATGCGCAGGCCGCCGATCTCGCCGCCGCCCACCGCGGCTGGCGGCGCCGGATCGCTCGCAGGCGTCGCGTCGAAGCTGATGGCCATCCGATCCTCCCGCGTTCCCGTCCGCCCGGACTAGCGCATCCTGGCGGATTGAACAGCAGCGGGGATGAGCGGACGTGCGCTCAGCCGATCTGGTTCCAGGCGTCGGCGATCTCGGCGACCAGCTTCTGGGCGCGGCCGATCGCCTCGGCGTCGCGCGCCTTGCCGCCCAGCGTGGTCAAGCGCGAGACCTCGCCATAGACCGACGACAGCGCCCGCGCGATCTCGCCGCCTCTGGCAAAATCGAGGCTGCCGTCGAGCGACTGGACGATCGCCAGCGCGCGCGCCTGCGCGGCGTTGTGGCGGCTCGCGTCGCCGCGCTGGATCGCGAGCTTCATCGTCGCCAGCGCCTGCACCAGCTCCTCGTAGAGGATCGACACCAGCCGGTGCGGCGAGGCGCCCTCGATCTTCGAGCTGACGTCGATCGCGCGATACTGCGCGCCGGGGTTGGCGGCACGTTGGGAGCTTGCGTACATCTGTCTGTCCTGCTGGCCTCGCGGCACGGAATCAGTCGTCGGTCGAGTTGGTCCAGACCTTGATCTGCTGTTCGAGATAGGATTGCGTGGCCTTCAGCGCGCTCACCCGGCTGTCCATCGCCGTGAACGACTTCTGGAGGCTTTCCTTATAGGCCTCGGTGCGCGCCTCCATCGAGATCCGGTCGGTCGCGATCGACTTGGCCTCCGCCGTCAGCCGGTCCGAAAGCGTGGTGAGCGGGCCGGTTGCGCTGCGGAGCGAATCGCGGATCACCTGGAGGGCGCCCCCCAGCCCCGCCTCGATCGTGATCGTCGCGCTCGCGACATTGCCGAGCGGTGCGAGGATCAGCCCGCCCGCGCCCGACTTGATCGGGGCGACGAGGCGGCTGCCGGCGACGATCAGGTCCTGGTCGCCGATCTTGCCCGAGGGCGGCGGCCCCGCGACGATGTTGGTGAGCGTGTACGTGCCGGGCGCGACCTTGCCGACCGCGCTGGTGATCTGGACGAGCGGGCTGCTGCTCGTCTGGGTCGGGTTGAACATCGCCTCGACATCGTCGGGATTGGACGCGAGCACCGCATCCAGCCGGCTGGTGTCGACCGACAGCTTCCCGTCGTTGCCGGTGCGTACGCCGAGATCGGCGAGCGTCGTCACCGCGCCCGACGAGACGAGCGGCGTCGAGCTGAGCTTGCCGAGCTGCTGGACCATCGCCCGGATGCCGGCGTCACCGCGCAGGGCGCCGGCCGTGCCGCCGTTCAGCCCGGACGCCGTCGCGCTGTCGAGCGTGGTCTTGAGCTCGGAATAGGTGTCGACGAAGTCGATCACCGCCTGGCGCATCGCCGTCACCGGCTGAGTAGCGCCGATCGCCACCGCGCTCGTCGTCACCGCCTTCAGCTCCAGCTTCACGCCGGGAATGAGATCGGAGACGGTGTTGCTGGCGCGGGTAACGGCGACGCCGTCGAGGATCAGCGACGCGTCCTGGGCGGTCTGCGCGGCGGACATGCCGCTGGTGCCGGCGGGATCGTAGGTGAAGGCGGCGAGGCCGGCCGCCGAACCGCCGTCGGCGGTCAGCGTGAAGGCGCTTGCCGCGCCGACCGCGCCCTTGATCACGAGCCGCGATCCAGCGCTGTCGGTAAGCACGCTCGCCGTCACCCCGGCGGACGCGCCGTTGATCGCGCGGGCGAGGCCGGTCAGGCTGTCATTGTCGCTGCCGATGGTGATCGTGAAGCTGCCGCGCGCGGTGGCGAGCGTCATCGTCCCCTGGCCGATCGCGTCGGTCGCGCTGTCGACGCGGTCCGAGACGATCGTCTGTGCTTGGGCGAGCTTGTCGATCTGGAGGGTCGCGGCAAGCCCGGCGATGCGGCCGCCGGCGAGCGCCGACACGCCCAGCGCGTCCGCGTTCGAGCTGGTCGGCTGGGTGTAGAGCGTGCCGCCCGAGATCAGCGTGGTGAGCGCGGTGGCGAAGCCGTCGATCCCGCTGGCCAGGCTCGCCAGCGACGACACCTTGGACGCGTTCGCGGTTTCGCGATCGGTGATCAGCTTCTCTTTGGGCGCCTTGTTGGCGGCGGCAAGGTCGGTCACGAGCTGGGTCGTGTCGAGCCCGGATCCGATTCCCAAGGTCGCTGCGATCGACGTCACGGCTCAGATCCCCCGCCTGCTCTATCCGTTAACGGCTGTGCAGCAGGGATGTTTAGGAAGCATGTGCGTCAGGCGCCGCGCCGGCCGTCCTCGTCGAATCGCGCGTCGAGCGGCACCTCCACCGCCGGCGGCCGCGCACGGTCGGCGGTTGCGGCGTCGAGGTTGAAGACGAAGGCGAGCACCGTCGCCACCGCGATATACAGGTCCTCCCGGATCAGGTTGCCGGCCTGGGTGGTGAAGTAGATCGCGCGCGCGAGCTGCGGGTAGGACAGCAGCGGCACGTCGTGCTCGGCGGCAAGCTCGCGGATCGCCTCGGCGGTGGCGCCGCGGCCGCGCGCGACGACCAGCGGCGCGGCATCGATGCCGGGACGGTAGCGCAGCGCGACCGCGAAATGGGTCGGGTTGGTCAGCACCACCGTCGCCTCGACGATCGCGGCCCGCGCCGAGCCGCGCAGCACCTGCTGCTGGCGGCGGCGGATCGCGCCCTTGACCTCGGGCGAGCCCTCGGTCTGCTTGTGCTCGTCCTTGATCTCCTGCTTGGTCATGCGCAGGCGCGTGGCGCGCTGGAGGATCTGCGCCGGCACGTCGATGCCGGCGATCAGCACGAGGCCGAGCGCCATCACCAGCGTCGCCAGCACGAAGGTGCGGCCGAGCTCGGCAATGGCGGCTGCGATGTCGCGGCCGCCGCCGGCGAGGATGCTCGCCTCCTGCGACCGGAACAGCCACCAGCCGATCGCGCCGAGCAGAACGACCTTGGCGATCGACTTGCCGAGCTCGACCAGTCCCTGCATGCCGAAGATGCGTCGGACGCCGCTCAGCGGGTTGAGTTTGCCCGGCTTGGGCGCGAGCGCGCCCCAGCGGAAGCCGAGCGAGCCGAGCAGCGCCGGCGTCGCGATCGCGGCGACCAGCGTGAAGGCGAGCAGGCCGCCGACCGGCAGCAGCACCGTGCCGAGCAGGCGCGCCGCGGTGCTCGCCGGATCGAAGCCGGCGACATCCGCGCGGCCGAAGCTGAGGCCGCTCGCCAGCATCGCCTGCAGGCAGCGCATCATCCATGGCCCGGCCAGCGCGAGCCATGCCGCGCCGGTCAGCACGACCAGAGCGGTGCCGAGCTCGCGCGACTGGAGGACGTCGCCCTGCTCGGAAGCCTTGCGGCGGCGCGCCTGCGTCGGCGCTTCGGTCTTCTCGTCGCGGTCGGGGGTGTCGGCCATCAGCCGGCGCCGAGCTGCCGCGACAAAGCGAGGCCGCGGAGCAGGCCGCGCGTGATCGCATCGGCAATCTGCGGTGTGGCGATGGCCAGCAGGACGACGCCGGCGAGCAGAGCCGCCGGGAGGCCGACCGAGAACAGGTTCAGCGCCGGCGCCGACCGCGCCAGCATGCCCATCACGAGCTGGACGAGGATGATCGCGAAGCCCACCGGCAGCGCGATCGCCAGCCCCATCGCGAAGATGTCGCCGCCGAAGCGGACGAGCCCGCCCAGCGCGTCCGCCCGCATCCACGCCTCGCCCGGCGGCAGCGCGCGATAGCTGTCGAAGATGATCGAGGCGAGGATCAGGTGGCCGCCCGAGGCCAGGAACAGGAAGGTCGCGAGGATCGACAGGACCTGCCCCAGCGCGGGGCTCTGCGCGCCGCTCATCGGATCGATCATGCCGGCGAAGCCGAGACCCATCGTGTTGCCGATCGTCTCGCCCGCCAGC
>CAXTTP010000008.1:14625-28191 GCA_964247195.1 uncultured Sphingomonadaceae bacterium | reverse complement strand
GGCCCGTCGATCGCTACCACCGACTTCGGCAGCAGCGGGTCCGGTGCCGCGACCTCGCTCGCCGGTGAGAGCTGTCCTCGCATTGCGCTCCACAAGGCAAGCTGGGCCCCGGCCGAATGTCCCACCACGACCATGCGTCCAGGGTCGATCGGATAGCGGCGGGCGAGCGCACGTACGGCGTCGATCGCAGTGCCGGCGTCGCGCATCGTGCCTGGCCAGCCGCCACCGACATCGCCGACGACCCGGTACTGAACGTTGAGCGTCGCGATGCCGCGTTTGGTGAGCGCGTCGGCGAGAGGCGCGATCATCTTGCTACTTCCGAATTCCACGTCCCAACACCCTCCGTGGATCACGACGGCGACGGGGAACGGTCCCCTTCCGGGTGGCAAGCGTAGCTCCTCATATTGTTTAGGCGCGGGGCCATAATGAAGGGTGTAGGTCGGCTCGCTTACCGCCATCCGCTCTAGCGCGGGCGGGCCATAGAATTCCCACAGGTAGGCGAAGTGAGCGATTGGCCACGCAAAGTAGCCCAGTACGACGACGACCACGACGGCGGCCGCCCAGATCCACTTTCCCATAAGTCCCCCCCGGGAAGTGAGACAGCGATATCGTCGACCGGCAAAGCAGTGAAGCCGCCGCTGGCTCGGGCACCGATCGAAATCGAGGCTGGCCCCGCGAGTTGTCGCTTCAATTCACAGCAGCGGATGCCCCCGCTCGCGGCGCGACGGTCGTGCTTTGCTCCCCTTCAAGGATCGTCGCGTCGCCCAATGCATCGCCGAAAGCGAATCGGCTGCAAACCAGCCAGCAAAACGAACGGGTTGGGACCCGAGATCTTTCGCGTTGCCGCGGGTTGAGCGGGCGCAAGCGCCCCCTATAGTCCGGCGGCCACCGCGCGGAGTTCCCGATGCCCAAACTTGCCTTGCTGCTTGCCCTGCTGGGCAGCGCCACCGCGCTCGCCCAGGCTCCGAGCGGGCAGTCCCAGCCCACCCCCGAGGCGACCGGGTCGGCAAGGATTTTCACGCCGCGCGACGCCTTCGCGCTGGCCCGTGCCGGCGACGTGCAGATCAGCCCGGACGGCAAGCTCGTCGCCTATACGCGATCGAGCGAGGACATCATGATCGACAACGCCCGCCAGGAAATCTGGCTGGTCGACACCGCCACCGGCCGGCAGAGACCGCTGGGCGTGCCCGGCAGCGCGCGACCGCGCTGGTCGCCCGACGGCACCCGGCTCGCTTATGCGGCGAAGGGAGACGGCGACAAGCCGCAGATCTTCGTTCGCTGGATGGCCAGCGGGGCGAGCGCGGCGGTTTCCAGCCTGCCCGAAAGCCCCTCCGACATCGCCTGGTCGCCCGACGGCAAGATGATCGGCTTCACGATGTTCGTGGCCGGCGACGGCGTGACGCTGGGCGTGCCGCTCGCCAGGCCGGACGGCGCGAAGTGGGCGGAGCCGCTCAAGATCATCGGCCAGGTCAATTACCGCGCCGATGGCGAGGGCTATTTGCGGCCGGGCTACAACCATGTGTTCGTGGTATCTGCAGAGGGCGGCGCGGCGCGGCAGCTGACCTTCGGCAATTTCGACGACGGTGGCAGCGTCGAATGGTCTGCCGACGGCCGGCACCTGCTGTTCGCGACCAACCACGGCAAGGATTGGGAGCGCGATCCCCTCAACACCGATGTCTTCGCGGTCGACGTCGCCAGCGGCGCAATGACCCAGCTGACGACGCGCCATGGACCGGACGAGCAGCCGGTGGCCTCGCCCGACGGCCGGCTGATCGCCTTCGTCGGCTTCGACGACAAGCTGCTCGGCTATCAGAACCACCAGCTGTCGATCATGAACGCCGACGGCAGCGGCAACCGGGCGATCGGCACCTCGCTCGATCGCGACCTCCAGAATCCGCGCTGGGCGGCCGACGGCCGCTCGGTCTACGTCGAGTATGCCGACCGCGGCGTCACCCGCGTCGCGCGCATCTTCCTCGACGGCCGCGTCGCCCCGGTGGCGGAAGGCCTCGCCGGCGGCGAGCTCGACCGGCCCTATTCGGGCGGCGAGTTCTCGCTGGCCAAGGACGGCAGCGTCGCCTTCGCCGCGGGCGATGCTGCCCGCCCGCCCGATGTCGCGGTCGCGGCGCGCGGCGGCACCAAGCGGCTGACCCGGCTCAACGACGGCCTCTTCGCCGGGAAGGCGCTGGCGCAGGTCAAGCCGCTCGCAGTCACCTCCTCGGCCGACCAGCTGCCGATCGATGCGTGGATGGTGACCCCGCCGAACTTCGATCCGGCACGCAAATACCCGCTGATCCTGGAGATTCACGGCGGCCCCTTCGCGAGCTACGGGCCGCTCTGGTCGACCGAGGACCAGCTTTACGCAGCCGCCGGCTATGTCGTCGTCTATGCCAATCCGCGCGGATCGACCTCCTATGGCGAGGCCTTCGCCAACCGCATCCACCATGACTATCCGAGCAAGGATTTCGACGACCTGATGAGCGTCGTCGACGCTGCCGTCGCAACCGGATCGGTTGACCCGCAGAACCTGTTCGTGACGGGCGGATCGGGTGGCGGACTGCTTACCGCATGGATCGTCGGCAAGACCGATCGCTTCAAGGCGGCGGTCACCCAGAAGCCGGTGATCAACTGGACCAGCGAGGTGCTCACCACCGACGGCTATAACTCGATGGCCAAATACTGGTTCGGCAAGATGCCGTGGCAAGATCCCGACCAATATTGGCGGCGCTCCCCGCTAAGCCTGGCCGGCAACGTCAAGACCCCGACCGCGGTGATGGTCGGCGAGGAGGATCATCGCACGCCGCCTGGCGAGGCCGAGCAACTCTATGCCGCGCTGCAGATCCGATCGGTGCCGACGGTGCTGATCCGGGTGCCGAGCGCCAGCCATGGCGGGCTGGCCGAACGGCCCTCGCAACTGGTCGCCGAGAACCAGGCGATCCTGGGCTGGTTCGCGCGCTACCGCGGCGGAGCGCCGGCTCGGTGACCGCGCCCGTGCGCTCCTCCGGCCATTGGCACCCTTACTCGTCGAACAGCCGTCAGGCTGAAGCATTACGATCGGAGAGGTGTGCGCTCGGCGCCGTGGGCAATGCGATGCGTCTGTCTGTTTTGGCTCTGTCGAGTGGCCTTGCCTTGACGTTGGTCGCGTGCGGCGGCGGCGACGGATCGGGCGGAACAACCGCAGGGACGTCGCCCCCGCCAATGGCGTCCCCGACTTCAGCTCGCTGTCGCTGCGGACCCGCGGCGGAACTTGCTCGTTGAGGCGCAACACAGGGGCCGAGGAGCGTCGAATGCCGCACGCAAGTAATGTGGTGCACTGTGCCGGGCCGGACTGCGCGCACGCGTTCGACATCGTGCCGCTCCAGCCGCGCAACGGCAGCCTCGACGCGCCATGCCCGAAGTGCGCGGGGCATGGCGCGTGGAACACGGAGATCGATCTCGTCAGCTTCCGCTGCAAGCGTGCGATCTGCGATCGCTGCTACGGCGCCGGATGGGTGGAGACGGGCAGCGATCCGATCGCCCTTCCCGACATCGAGCTGGCGCCTTCCGGCCCACGCTGGACGACGCGCTATATTCCCCGGGAAGACGCGACCGAGCAGGACGTGACGGGACCGCTGGCATCGTCGTAGCGTTCGTCCCGGCGCTCAGCCGTTGCCTCGCGCAAACTTGATACAGCTGGCCACCTGCGCGGCGTTCCGCTGCATTAGTCCGGAAGATCGAGGGCGAGGCTCGCGCGAATGGCTCCGAGAATGGAGAGCGACTTCTTCATCGTAGCGGGAGAATCGCCCATGTCGGCTGCGACTTCCTTTTTCACCTCGGCTGCGACGGCAACGATCTCGACCGCATCTGCTATGCTGATGACGGATCGAGCGACCAGCCCGTGCAACAGGCTCTCCACCAGCAGCATCGCTGCCTGGCCGTGCGCATCGGGGCCGCGCAGGTGCCCTGCGTCCTGCCGCATATCGTTATCGTTGGAGGTGTGCTCAGCCATGACTGGAACTCCGGATCAGGCGAGAGCGCATCGCATCTCTCAGCCGCCGGAGCCTGGAAACCTGGCCGACGATCCGCCTCCTGTAGCAGCAATCGTCCGGATATCCTTCATTGACATCAACAATGGACTATAACTTTGGACAATATGATTGCTGACCGAGCTGTGGGATGATGATTCATGCCGAACCGTTTCATCGACAAGCTGAGCAATTTCGGCGACTTAAGCGCCGATGAGCGGGCCTCCCTCGCCACGGCTACGGCCGGGCCCAGGAAGGTGGCGGCCCGACGCGACCTGATCCGCGAAGGCGATCGGCCGGGGCCTGTCTTCGTCATTCTCGAAGGGTGGGCATGCCGGTATAAGATCCTGCCGAGCGGCACTCGCCAGGTGCTGGCATTCCTGATGCCGGGCGACTGCTGCGATCTCCATATCGGGCTGCTGGCGGAGATGGATCATAGCATCCAGACGATCACTCCGGCGCTGGTCGCCACGATCGATCGCGTCGAGATGGATGCCATCATGGATGACCACCGCGCGGTGGCGAAGGCGATGTACATAGCGCAGCTCGTCGACGAGGGCACGATGGGCTCGTGGATCACCAGCATGGGCCGGCGCACGAGCGCCGAGCGCGTCGCTCATCTCATGTGCGAGCTATATCTCAGGGCTCGCAACATCGGCCTCACGTCCGAGGCTAGCTTCGCCTTGCCGTTGTCGCAAATCATACTGGCAGATGCGCTAGGCATGACGCCGGTACATCTCAACCGCGTGCTCAAGGAACTGCGTCTTACGGGCGCCATGACGTTGCAGCGCGGCAGCCTGCTTATCACTGATCCCACCAAGTTGGCGCAGATCGCCGGCTTCGATGAAAACTACCTACACCGGCGGCTGAGAAAAGTAGCGTGATGGCTTGATGCCGGGCACGCTCGCCCTGATCGCGGGCGTCGTCCACACTGGCGTCGACGCAGTCTCGACGGATCCTGCTACATTCGATGCGAACGCGTTGCTTACCGTGATCAGCCTGTTCTGACGGTGCTTGCGAAGCCGGGCTGCCAATTCGGCCGCTGCCGTCGGACTTTTGGAACGGCCCGGGCAGCTACTTCGAAGCCCCGTATTTTCCGCCCTTCTCGCCAAAGCTCCATTGGCTGCCGGCAGATCCTCCGAGCCGCAAGACCGATCGCAGCAGCGTCGTCGCGAGCATCGAAGGTCTCCATGGTAGCGATATTGCGGCTGACGGCGTGCAAGAAATACAGGTGAAAGTGTTTCACGGGATCACTCCCCTACGATAATAGGGAGGAGCCCGAAGGCTCCTGTCGTCTGCTCAACGCCACGATGACGATGCATTCATCTCTACATGGTATATGTGGTACAACTACAACATCGATCAATAATACAGCCTATAACTCGGATCGTCCTGTGAGTTTACGCCGCTTTGACAACCATCACGGCGCCAGTAGCGAACGCTTCCCAGACAACTAACGCCTCTTAGCGGCACGAACTCTCTAGCGCGGTGTACCCAAATTCGCGATCAGTCGCGGCTATTGCACAACGATCCTGATCGACGGTCCGGTTCTCCAAATCTCGTCGGCGTCGCGCCGGGTGATGGCGCGGCGGGCGTTCAGCGTGGCATCGGAGTCGAACGCGATTGCGATCATGGTCTCGAACATACTAAGAACAAAGGCTCGGCGTACCCTGCTGGTGCCGCTGATCGGAGCCGCGGATGTGCAACGACTATCGGCTGAGAGTGGACGCCGCGACGATCGCGGAGGACTTCTCCGAGCTCAAGATCAAGATCAACTTCTCCGAGGGCGTACCGAACATCCAGCCGCGGGACGACATCAAGATCACGGACAGCGCGCCCATCGTGCGCGCGATGAACGGTTCGCTCGGTACCGGCGATCTGGTGCAGCGGCGCTGGAGCTGGCCGGCACCGAATAAGAAGCCGGTCTACAACTTCCGCTCGGAAGGCCGCGAATTTGCTTCCGGTCGCTGCCTGATCATCGCCGACGGCTTCTACGAGTTCACCACGCCCGAAGGTCCAGCCAAGAAGCTGAAGGACAAGTGGCTGTTCACGAAAGCGGACGAGCGGTGGTTCTGCATCGCCGGCATCTGGCGGAGCGTGCCGGAGCTGGGCGAGGCGTTCACCATGCTGACGATGGCGCCCGGCCCTGACGTCGCGCCGTATCACGGCCGGCAAATAGCGGTGCTCGACCGCGGCGACTGGGCGTCCTGGCTGAACCACGCGGTTCCGGCGGGAGATGTGCTGAAGCCGCTGCCGGCGGGAAGCCTGCATGTCGAGCAGGTCGGCTGAGCGCTAGGGCGCGATCCGTAAGCAAGTGTTCAGGCCGATGCTTCGGGTGCGCACGCGCACCACAACAATCGTCGGCCTGTGACTTGGGTCTATCGGCCGATCAATTTCAGGGCATGGCGGATGAAGGCATCGCGATCGGTGATCCATTCTGCGCCGACGGGGAGCTTGGGATCGGTGAACGTCCAGCCCGGCTTGCCGTAGACGCGGCTGAACCGCCCGGTCGTGTGGAATGCGATCGAGACCGCGCGCTGTTCGGCCGGCGTGGTGCTGTCATTGCCCTGCACCGAGGACGTGCCGGGTGCGAGACTGTTTCCCGTCGGCCGGAGCGCGAAGACATAGGGCTCAGGCCGGAAGCTCTCGACCGAGGTGTTCACGAACACCGACAGATAGACCTTGTCCAGAACCGACAGCGGGTTGGCAGGCATGCGCCAGGCGGGGTTTGCCAGCAGGTTCCAGGGATAGCTTGCCGGCTGGCCATAGACGATCTCGCTGCGCAGATCGACCAAGGCGTCCCGCGGCGCCTGCGCCGGTGCGATACGTTGCAGATGGAGATTGTCGGACCAGGTGAAGCCGTAGGCCGAGGCATCGATCAGCGGCATCGCCGAGGGCGGACCGCCGTTCGGCTGGTTGGAGACGGTCACGTTCTCATAGATGCGCAGATAGGCCTTGTCCTTGAGCTGGTGACCGCTCGCGATGTTCTGCCAGGCGCGCTGGCCGCGCCAAGCCGAGTTCCGAAGATGCGAGACCAGTATGCCGTTGATGTAAGTGGTATGTTCCTGGTCGACATTGGTGCCGACGTTGCCGGCGATGTCGCTGTCCTCGACGTACAGCATGGTCTGGCCGCTCGGCACGAAGATCGCGTTCTTGCCACCGTAGATGCGGGAGCGGCGGATCACCGCCGTGAACAGGCCCGGCCGCACGCCGCCGAACGCCTCGAGATGCAGCGCCCCAATCGGCTGGATCGCGCCCGGAAACTCCAGCGCGATATCGCGCATCTCGAAATGGACGCGCTGCCGGCCGAAATCCATGAGGCGCAGGTCGATCCCGGCCCATTGGTCGCCGCTGCGAAACGTCACCCGCCGCCCGGGCACCGACGAGCGCAGGATGTACTGCGTGCCCTGCAGGGAGCCGACGATCTGGGGCAGCCAGGGCGCGAAGGGATAGACGCACGGGCGGCCGGCATGATCGAGAGCCTCATAGACGAACTCGAAACCACCCTCGGCGCGGCCATAAAGCGATGCCGCGTCCCTGCCGTCATAGACTTCGCGACCGGCCGCGCGCGACGCATCGCATTTGACCAGCAGCCTCACCGCCGGCGGGCGCAGACCGGCCATGGGCATATAGAACGGATACAGGGCGTCGCCCGCAATGGCCGGGGCTGGCGGTTGGGCCGCTATATAGGCCGATGGTCCAGCGCTGCCGACGGCGAGCAGCAAGCCCGCCACAAGCCGCAACAGTCGTTTGAGGTGAGGGAAGGCTGACACAGATACTCCTGTCGCCGGCAGCATTGCCGCCGGATACGCAACCATATCGCGAATGAAAACTTCGTGCAGCCTGACTGACGACGTTCAGGCGAGCTATGATCGTTCAAAGGCGGACGACTCCGACCTGAGCGGCGCACAGGCCGTCACACGAGCGTACATCTGTGCTAGGCGTCCGGTTTAGCCATCATCCGGACGAGGCATCCTCGATGAAAACGGGCAAGTGGATCGCGGTAGCACTGTTCACGCTTGCGGCGGGTCGGGCCGTCGCCGGGGATCGCACCGAAGCGCTGCTGCAGACGCTTGCCGATGCTCCCGGACCATCCGGCTTCGAGGAGGCGGTGCGCGCGATCATGGTGCGCGAGATGAAGCCGTTCGCCGATCGCATAAGCTATGACGGCGTCGGCTCGGTGATCGCGCAGCAGGGGAGCGCCGGGCCCCGGATCATGCTCGATGCCCATATGGACGAGCTCGGCGGGGTGGTCCGCCGCGTGACGCCCGGCGGCTTCCTCTCCATGCAGATGCTTGGCGGCTGGCTCGATCAGGCGCTTCCGGACCAGCGATGGATCATCATCGGTTCGAAGGGACCGGTGGAAGCGGTCACCGGTATCCGCGACATCCATGTCGTGCCGGCCGACGAGCGTACCAAGCCGTTCCCGCGCGACAGCCTCTACCTCGATGTCGGCGCCGACGATGCGGCCGGCGTCGCGGCGCTCGGTCTGTCGCCGGGCGATCCGGTGGTGCCCGACGCTCCCTTCCGCCTGCTGGCGGGCGGCCGCTATCTGGGCAAGGCCTGGGACGATCGCATCGGCTGCGCGGTGGTCGTCGAGGCGTTGCGGCGGCTGCGGGCAAGCGGACATCCCAACCAGCTGTTCGTCGCGGCGACCGTGCAGGAGGAAGTCGGCCTGCGAGGCGCCCGCACCGCCGCCGACGTCATCAAGCCCGACGTCGGGATCGCGATCGAAGGCGGCATCACCGGCGATAGCCCCGGCCGCAGTCCGGAGGAGACGCAGGGAGTCCTGGGCGGCGGGCCGGGCATCTTCCTGTATGATTCGAGCACGCTTCCGAACCGCCGCTTCGTGGCGTTGGTGGATGAGACCGCGCGCGCGCACCGCATCCCGCTGCAACATGATCTGGTGCAGGGCTATGGCGACGATAGCGCCGCCATCCAGGCGACGAACGGCGGCGTGCCGACCGTCAACCTGGTCGTCCCGGCTCGCTACACCCACGCCCACAACGGCGTGATCGATCGCGCGGACTTCGACCGGATGGTCGATCTTGTCGTCGCTCTCATCAGCCGACTCGATCGTGCGAGCGTCGAGCGGCTACGCGATTTCACGCCGAGCCCGTGACCATATAGGAGGCGACCGGATAGCCTCGCACTGGAGCGGTCCGATGGCGTGAGCCACTGCGATAGGCTAACGCCAGCGCGTGCTTGGACCAGGTAGGCGAAGGCGGCGCAGAGGCGAGATGATCGGCGAGGAACGGATCCGGGCGCTGCTCGCCGCTGCCGAGCAGGGCGACGGGGGTGCATTCGATGCGCTGCTCGTGGCGCAGTTCCTGGACCTGAGGCCGCGCGCGCGGGATGCCTGCGCCGTCATCTTCGAAGCGCTGTTCTGCGGCGTCGAGGTGCGCCCGCTCGACCCGGAAGCATTCGCCGATCTCGCCCGCGACGCGCAGACCCGGCCCTATGTCCGCTACATCGTGGAGCAGAGCAGGAGCCTCGTTCGCCACGAGGGCAAGCTCCGCTACCGGCGTTCCGGGCCGCAATGCCCGCCGCCGCTGTACGCCGGGCCCGACTTCGACGTCATCATCAAGGGGCGGCAGCACGAGCGGGAGGGCAATCCATTCCACCTCGTCAACCTGATCATCAACCTCTCCATCGAGGCGGCCGCCCAAGTCGCGGTGGTGACGTCGGTCCGGAACGAGGGGCCGTACCTGCTGGAGTGGATCGCCTATTATCGCGCTCTGGGGGTCGATCGGGTCATCGTATACGGCAACGACAATGACGACGGATCGGACCTGCTGCTCGACCGGCTGCACGAGCTCGGCGAGATCAGCTATGTGCGCAACGTCTGCGATCCGCGGATCGCGGTGCAGGTCAAGGCATTCAGGCACGCCATCCACTTCAATGCGGAGCTGCGCGATCACGAATGGGTGATCTACTGCGACGCCGACGAGTTCCTCGTCATCCCGCATACGGGCGAACGGCCGATCCGCACCTTCCTCGACAAGGCAGCCGCGGCGGGCGGCGGCCGCCTCGGATCGATCAACATCAACTGGCGGTGGTTCACGACCGCGGAGGTCTTCGCGTGGCGCGACGGCCTCGCGCTCGAACTCTTTCGCGATTCCCGGCCCGATCCGCAGTTCAAGTCGGTCTCGCGCGTGCGCGAGATCGTCGACGTGGCCTCGACGCATTATCCCACGCTAAGGGATGGCGCGACCCGGATCGACGGCAACTTCCAGCCGCCCGGCCTGCGCAAGCGCATGAACGAGGTTACGCCGGCCTATGGCGAGGCCCAGTTCAACCATTACAGCCTCAAGAGCTTCGAGGAGTTCGCCGCGCTCAAGAAGGCGCGTGGGCGCGGCTCGCGCGGCATCGCCGGCGAGAAGCGGTCGTTCAGTTTCTTCTTCCGTCACAATAAAGGCGGCGCGCCGACGCCCCTTCCCGAAGCGGCGATCGCGGCGACCGGCCGGATCATGAAGCGGCTCGTTACCGACGCCGTCGTGGCGGAGGCTGGACGTCACATCCGCGGCATCGCTCGCATGCGGATCGGCGACTTCAACGCGGCGTGCGATGCGCCGCGGCTCCACGCGCTGCTCGCCACCTACGCCGCCGCTCGCCACGACGGGCGCTTTGCAGAGGCCGAGGCGCTGCTCGCCCGGCTCGACGAGGAGATGGCGGAGGATTCGTCGTTCATCCGCGAGCGGATCTCCATCGCCGAGGCGCAAACGCACTGGCGGACCGCGTTCCTGCGCTGGGCGGACTTCATCCAGCGCTTTCCCCGCGAAGCGCCCAGGAACACGGCCGAACGGCTCGGCAGGATCTTGCACCATCTCAAGCTCGACGAACCGGACGCGGAGATCATGGCGGCGGCCGTGACGCTCGCGCGCTACATCGACGTTGAGCCGGCGTCCGCTGCTCCGTGATCGAGGCGTTCCGCGAGCAGGAGATCGCAGACTTCGCGTACCGCGCCCATCCCGCCGGATTTCGCCAGCACGTGCGTCGCCGCGCGCTTCGCCTGGGGATGGGCATCGGCCGGCGCGAAGGAGAGGCCGCAGCGCGTCAGGCATTCGACGTCGTTGACGTCGTTGCCGACGAAGCACGCTTCCGGGAACGATAGTCCCCGTTCGCCGAGCCAAGCCGCGAGCACCTCGACCTTGCGATCGACACCCTGCAGCACCTCGACGCGGAGCTTCTCGGCGCGGCGGTGCACGACCGGGTTCGCTTCCTTCGACAGGATCAGCGTGGGGATGCCCGCCTTGGCGAGCAACTCGATTCCCATCCCGTCGGATCGCGAGCAGCGCACCGTCTCGACGCCGTCCTGATCCAGCGACACCCGATTGTCGGTATGAACGCCGTCGAAATCGGTGACGAGCACGCGGATGGCCGCGGCGCCGGTGACGGGAGGAACGTCCATGCTTGCCGCAAAACTCTCGGCGGTGACCAGATCGCGCGGCGCGTCGATCTCGAACGGCGGCGCGTCGGTCTCGACCAGCGCCGCCTTCCCGCAGAAGCGCCGGCCCGCCGCCAGGAAGGCCGGCACGCGCATCGCGTAGCCGGCGCCGGTCTCGCGATATTGCGGCGGCAGCTCCTGCCGGTGCCGGCGCGGGGTGCGCTCGTCATGGTTGACGCCGCGCCCGGCGCCGCCGGCCTCCCGCTGCCACAGGAACCCGTGATCCTCAGCGACCGTGAGCGCCGCCGCGAAGCTCGGGTCATCGAGGGCGGCGACGAGGGCGTCGATGTCCGCAGCGGTGGTGAAGGGCGAGGTGCATTGCAGCATCACGACGATCTCCGGCACGCGCGCCGGCCTGATAGACTCGAGCACGTGCAGGACCGCGCTTTCGGACGAGGCAGTATCGCCGGAAAGCTCCGCCGGCCTGCGCACCGCTTCCGCCCCTGCCAGCGATGCTGCCGCGAGAATATCGCTGTCGTCGCTCGACACGACCACCGTGTCGATCCGTCCCGCCGCCAACGCCGCACGGATGGTGCGCACCAGCAGCGGCACGCCGCCGACCGGGGCCAGGTTCTTGCGGGAAATGCCTCTGGAGCCGCCACGCGCCGGAATGACGGCGACGACGCTCATGCCTGCACGGACTTGAGCTTCGCGCGCTGCACCTCCTCGACGGGCAGGATCTCGGGCTCCTTGCTGCGCAGCGCCTGCGAGACGTGCTGGATGTCGCGGCACAGCCGGCGCAGTCCGTCCGGCTCCAGGCTCGCGGCGTGATCCGTACCCTTCCAGGTGCGATCGAGCGTGAAGTGCCGTTCGACCCAGCGAGCGCCCAGTGCGATCGCGGCGATGTCGGCCGCGATGCCGAGATGATGGCCGGAGAAGCCGATGGTGCCGACCCGCTCGCCATAGAGCGAGATCAGGCGCGGGATCTCGTGCAGGCAGATCTCGTCGAAGCTGATCGGATAGCCCGATGTGCAGGCATAGAGCACGAGATCCTTCGCCCGGCCGAACCGCTCGTAGAACCGGACGATCTCCTCCATCTCGTCCCTCGTCGTCATCCCCGTCGAGACGTGGATCGCGCCGGCGAAATTGCGGCACAGATATTCCTGCACCGCCCAGTTCAGGTTGGTTGCCGACGGGATCTTGATGAGTTCCGGCTCGAGCGACGCGATCTCCTTGGCGGACGTCAGGTCCCACACGGAGGTGGCGTACGCGATGCCCTCCGCCTCGCAATGCGCCTTGAGATCACGATGCTGGTCGAGGTCGAACTCCAACGCCTCGCGATGGAGGCCGTAGGTCGCGCCATAGGCGTTTCGCGGCACCGGATGCGCCTTGTCATATTCGTCGCCGGGCAGCAGCTCGCGGTTGCTGCGCTTCTGGAACTTGGCGACGTCGGCGTGGCACAGCCGAGCCGCGACCGAGACCAGCTCGCGCGCCTTGTCCATCTGACCCATGTGGTTGCAGCCGATCTCGGCGATCACCCGGATCCGGTCGTCGGCCACGCTCATTCGAGCCATTTCCTAAAAGAGGCTATCATATTCCACGCGCGGCAGCACGTCGAGCCGACCGCCGGCGGTGGCGTTGACGAGCCGGATGCCGAGCGCCTCGAGCTTGCGCTGGACGATCTCGTAGACCGAGAAGATCGGCCCGGCGGGCGCCCAGATCCGCGCCAGGCTGTCGAACGCGCTGGTCGAGGTCTTGTGGAGCTGGGACGGGTAGAAATACTGCTTCGGGTCGCTCGGCGCGGTGATGCCATAGTCGCAGTCGCAGCCGATCAGCACGATCTCGCGGACGCCCATCAGCACCGCCAGCGGGATGCAGAAGGTAACGACGACGGTATAGCCGTCATGCATCGGCTGGGCGATGTCGAGGCTGAACTCGTCGATCTCGTCGATCAGGAACTTGGGCCGATCGAAGATCAAATATTTGAGCTTTTCCTTCGGAAACAACCCGGAGCGCTCCAGCACGTCCTGATAGCAATGCGAGAAGACCATCTCGGGCAGGTGCGCGTGGGCCTTCAGCGCGGCCACGAAATCGGCATTGAGCTCCGGGTCCGGCACCGCCCAGCCGCCGAACATCTCGTGGCTGGAGATGGCGTAGTAGGTCGGCTTCAGCGCATCG
>CAXTTP010000008.1:0-14615 GCA_964247195.1 uncultured Sphingomonadaceae bacterium | reverse complement strand
AATTGGTGACGAACGTCACCTCGCCGCGCAAGCGGCCGAGATCCTGCTGCGCGAGCGACGGGCCGTTGCCGATGATGAAGGCGCGTTCTCCCTTGTGCCGATCGCGCAGCGACAGGGTGCGGGCGAGCTCGCCGGAGGAAAAGAAGGCGTCGATCATCGCCTGGCGCTTCTCGATCACGGCGGCGGCGCGGCGCTCGCTGAGCGGCTTGCCCTTCATCGCGGCCTGGCGCGGCAGCGTGGCGAGCGGCGGCACCGTGGGGACCGGCGGCTGCCTCGGCGGCGGCGGCGGCGGTGGCAGCGCCAGCCGCTCGGCCGCGTCGATCAGCGCACGGCCGGCCGCTGCCCTGCTGGCCGCAGCATAGGTGCCGAGTTGGTCGTCGAGCATCGCCACCGTGCCGCGGGCCGCTTCTGCATCTTCGATGCGGTTGGCGGCGGCGCTCCGGACGAGCGTACGCAAGCTTCGCACCACGTTCTCGATCTTGTAGAGCTGGAACAGCTTGGCATCGAGCTGCTCCTCGAGCTGCTGGCAGAGCGCCCGCTGCGCCTCCAGTTGCTCTTGGACGTCGGGCGGAGCTGCGGCGTCTACGGCGGTCTCGGTCATTCGGGTTGCTCTTCGCTAGCGGAGAGCTCCGCCGCGTGGCCGCCCGCAAAGATCACCTCGAACGCCGCGCGCAGTCGCTCGGCCTCGCCCTGCACCTCGGCGAGGCGCTCGTCGATCCGCGCTGCCTGATCGCGCAGCAGGGTCTCCCGCCGCAGCTGAAAGGCAAGCTCGCGTTCGAGCTGTTCGGTCATCTCGTTCAAGCCCGTCCCCTGCCCGCCGGGCGATGCGCTAGCCATGGAGCTGGCCGGTAAACAGGCGCTCGATGCGCAGCTCGCGCTTGCGCGCCTCGGCGGGCCCGAGCTTGGGCTGGATCAGCTCGCGCAGCACGCCGTCCTGGTCGAAGAGGGATTTCAGGAAACGCGCCATCGTCCGGTGCGAGACATGGCGGGCGAAAGCGGCCCGCCAGAGGTCCTCGAGCGCACCGTAGCGCCGCTCGGCGTCCTTGATCTTGAGGTTCCACGGCTTCTCGCCGAGATAGTGGAGGATGCGCACGTCCTGCTCGGCCAGATAGGCGCCGACCTCGACGACGTCCTCGGGCACCAGCCGCTTGCTGAAATTGTAGCGGTGGTCGATGTAGTGCTTCGCCTCGCGGCGCAGCCCGAGGTTCAGCACAGCCTGGTCGGCGCGTCCGTGCGACGGCTCCAGCGCGTCGGCCTCGAGCCGCTCGACCAGCCGTGCGAACGACACGGCGCGCGCATGTTTGGGCGCGATCGTCATCGTGCCGGTGTTGAAGAAGGCGGCGGGAATGTCCTGGTTCGGGAGGTGGGCGCGCACGACGGCGAGCGGCGCGTCGATCTCGAACAGGTGGGAGATGTCTCCCAGGACGAGCATGTCGCTGTCGAGCGTGACGATGCGATCATAGTCGGCGTCGCGGAACGCCTCGAGGACGTAGAAGGCGGCGCGCAGCCGCGGTGGCGTCTGGATGACGTTTTCGGCGAAGGCGAAGATCGGTCCGTAGGGGGCGTCGTCGACCTCCCGGAACGTGACACCCGGAATCTCGCGGGCGATCAGCCGGCGCGCGCTGCGCGACAGCGGCGCGTTGGCGTCGTTGAACAGGATGACGATGTCGTCTCGATACCAGGGGTTGTGGGCGCGCAAGCTCGCCAGCATCGTCACCGCGCCGTAGACGAACGGCTCACTGACGACTGTCATGATGCATCGTCGCATCACCCCGAAAATCCGCTATCTGGCCGCAAGAGCGCGCGTTGCACGGCCACGCGCCGGGTGTCAATCGAACCGGAATCAGCCGATCCCCCGCATCCGACCGCCCAGCGGCAGGACCAGCCGGGCGAAATCGCGCTCGAACTCCAGCGCGTGCAGCGGATCGACGTGGAGCGCCATCGGCCGCTCGAAATAATGCGCGTTGCCGTCCTCGAAGAAATCGAAGCCGAAGAGGCGGTAATCGCGGTCGGCGAACAGATCGACCAGCGCGATCGCGCGCAAGCCGCTCGTCGGCCGCGGATAGAGCAGCCGGGTCGAGAGGAGCCAGTATATGTCGGGCGGCAGGAACGCGGCCTCGTCGCCAAGCGCGATGCCGAGCCGGCTGCGCGAGAAGGCGGGCAGGTCGGGGAAATGGTACCATTCGGGCTGGCACAGCAGGGTCGGTACTCCCTCCACCGCATCCCGGTCCGGCGAGGCGAGCCGGTTGGCGCCCGAATACCAGAGCGACGTCCGCCGCCCGACATCGGCCTCGAAGCCGCCGAGGCGGAAGTCGTTGATGCGCAGCACATGATCGTGCGCGTCGATGTCCGGCCCATGTCTTCCACCGATCAGTGACGGCCCGTTCCCGACGATCGCGACGCGCTCCGCCGCGCATATCCGGGCCAGTTCCGCATCGAAGCGGCGGCCGAACGTGGCCGAACGCGGATCGGGGTGCGACGTGAACGCCCCGTGCTGCCATACCGCGGTCGGTTCCTTCGCCCGCGCCGCAGCGGAGGCGTCCAAGAACGAGCGGACGAGCGCCCGCAGCGCCGTGACCGATTCGGCAGCAGCAACGCGCTCGCCCCGCCGGGCCGCCGCCAGCGCCCGCATCGCATGCGTCCAGGAGAAGCCGATGTCGCACCCGTCGAAGCCGTCCAGCCAGCCGGCGAGTGCGTCGTGCCGATCGAGATAGACGAGGCAGCGCGCGATGCCGCAGACCGCGTGCACGTTCGCCGGGTGCACCGCATGCGCGTCCGCGAAGCTGCCGAGCGCGCGCGAATAGTCGCCGAGCCGCTCGAACAATTGCGCGAGCTTGACGTGCAGCAGATAGGCGCCCGGCTTGACGCGCGTCGCTATTTCGAGGCGGGTGCGCGCCTCGTCGAACGCGCCGGTGCGGAGCAAGGCGAGGATCAGCTCATATTCGTCCGACATGCGGCCGCTGCGTGCGGCGATCCGTCGCCACAGCGCGACGGCGCCGTCCGCGCGCTGCTCGGCCGGCATGTGCTCGGCGACGACACGCCACAGGCCGATGCGATCCTGGTCCGAGGCTTCCGGGAGGATGTCGCCGGTGGTGACCGGAAGGCCGCTGGCGAAGGCGAAGCGGGCGCGTTCGGCGACGCTCCAGCCATGCTCTTCCCCGAACGCCTGCGCACCCGCCTCAAGCGAGCGGCTCCAGCCGGCATTGTCGCCGATCCGCTCCTGGAAGCGGACGAGCGCGGTCCAATCGGCGGTTCCAGCCTCGGGCGCGGCGATCCGCGCGCGCAGCAGCGCCTCGGCCTCTTCGTAGCGGAGATCCTGGACGAGCGCGGCGGCCAAGCCATTGTGGATCGCCGGCGTGTCGTGCGCCGCGCGGGCCGCTTCCCACGGGGCTGCGGCGGGCGCGTCCGGTAACATGCGCGATTTCGCGCCAGCCCAGAGCGCGGCTGCTTCCGCCGACACCGCCGCCGCCGGCTCGAGGAGATCGACGGCCTCGCGGCGAAAGCCGAGTGCGACAAGGTCGCGGCCGAGCACGACCGCCGCCTCGGCCGCGCCGCCGCGTTGGAAGCGCACGCAATCGCGGGCGAGGGCGAGGCTCGGAATGCGGCGGTAACGCGCCAGCGCGGCGTGCACGGCGCGGACATCGGCCCCGCCTGCGAGCGCCAGCCGCTCGGCCCGCCAGGGTTCGTCGCGCTCGGCGAGGATCAGGATCGAAAGCGCGGGCGAGAGCGCATGTTCCGCCACCGATGGCCACAGCAGGACGTCAATTCCCGGCACTGTCGCGAGATAGGCCGCGAGTGCGGCGGTGACCGCATCGGCCGGGTCGAACACCGCCGCGCATCGGGCCAAGGCGACGCCGTCGAGCACGCCCCGGCGGTGCAGGCGCCTGAGCCGGGCGACATAATCGTCGCCTTGATCGACGAGTATGCCGGCGGCGCGCGCGAACGCCGCCGCGCGTTCCCGGGTGGGGGTGAACGCGCTCAAAAAGATCAGCAGCCGGATTTGGTCCGCCGGCCCGCGTGTCCAGCGCAGCAGGCGACGGATGCTGACTGCTCCGAGCAGTTCGCCGATCCAGTCCGCATCGCGGGCGGCCCCGTCGAGCAGGAACTTCGCGCGAACGAGTCTGCGACCGATCAGGAGGCGGAGCTCGTCCCCGGCGGGACCGTCCTTGTCCGGCGCGGCGGCGAGCGCTGCGCGGCAGAGCCCGAACCATGCGCCGGCGACCTCCGGCAGCGCCAGGCGGTCGAGCGCCGCGCGGACGGCATCCCGGTCAGTGCAGCGAGCAAGAGAGGCCAGATGGGCCGCAGCCGGCGCGGGATCGCCCGCGATCGCTGCCGCCCGCAAGCGCTCGACGGGCGAGCTGGAGGCAAGCCAATCCGTCGCCTCGCCATCGGCGTGGTCGGTGGCCATGTCCGTCAAGCGGCGTTCGCCGCGCCGGTGGCAAGAGGCCACTGCATCCGTCGCGGAGGCATCACGGCTCGACCATGCCGAATTCCGGCATCCGCAGCGGTGTGAGCGATGGCGTGAACTTCTTGCGCATCTTGCGGATATCGATGTCCGCGTGGGCGTAATAGTAACTCGTCAGGGCATAGCGCACGCCGGACCGGATCGGCTGGCCGGAGTGGATCAGCGAGCTGTTGAACAGGACGAGCGTGCCCGCGCTGCCGGTAAGCACGTGAAAGCGCGCGCGCGCCTCGCTCAGGAACGGGTCCATCGCCTCGTCGCGCCAGCGCCGGCCGAGGAAGTCGAACCCGCTCGCCGCCGCCGCCTCGCTGTAGGTGGCCGGATCGTCCGATCCCTCCAGGATCGAGAACGGCCCGTTCTCCGGCCCGACGTCGGAGAGATAAAGCAGCGCCTTATATTGGGGCCGCACGCGATCGCGGTGCCACTCGCCCCCTGACCGCCGCGGCTTGCCGTCGATGGGAGCCAGCCGGTTGGCCATGACGAACAGCGCCTTCTGCGCCTCGCCGATGAGCCCATTCCCGAACGCCTCGATCAGTGCGTCCTTCTTGAACGTCTCGAACTGATCGTCCTCCGCTTCGATCGCGATCAGCCGCATGTCCGAACCGCGGCGCACGCATTCGGGGCGGCTCTCGATCAGTTCGTCGATGCGGCCGACGAGCCGCGCGCAGACATCCGCCGGCCAATAGTCACGGAATACGCAGAAGCCGAGCCGAGCGAGATCGCCCATCGCCGCGCGGATCACGTCCGACGCGCATCGTTCCTCGACGGAGCCATCCGCAGGCCAGGTCCAGACGTTGTAAGTGCCGGTCATGGCCTGCCTTCTTCGAGCGACAATGGCTTCCATATACGATGCCGGCGGCTAGGCCGAGCGCCACGGCGACGCACTGGCCGCCTCGATCGGGGCGTGTCGCTGAGCTTGATCAGATCGACAGCGCTTCGTCCCCTTCGATGCCTCCCGGTTGGATCGCATCATCCACCGCGCATCCTTTCCTCCGGCCGGACAATCGCCGTGCGCCACAAGCTCGCACGCCTCCTTCCGCCCGTCCAGCATGTGCCCCAAGCGCAGGCTTGCATTTCCCCTCCGTTCCCGGTGTGATCGATCCGTGATCGGCACCCTGCTCGATCCCGATCGCCGCGATGACGCGGTCCACCAGATTGCGGGGCGCGGCATGGCGGATAGCTTTCAGTTCGGGATCGAGGAGGAGCTGTTCCTCGCGGACGCGCGGACGCGCGGCACGCCGAAGCGCACGAAGGCGTTCCACAAGGACGTCCACGCGCGCATGCCCGAGGTCGAGCGCGAGCTGCTCGCCTCGCAGGTCGAGATCATGACGCCGCCGTGCACCGACTTCGCGGCGGCGCGCGAGTCGCTGTCGGGCCAGCGCGCGGGGCTGGCCGCGATCGGGCGCGAGCATGGCATGCTGGTGCTGGCCGGCGGCAGCCACCCGACCGCCAAGTGGCGGCGGCAGAACCGGACGAAGAAGGAGCGCTACGACGAGATCGCCGAAGACATGCAGATGCTCGCCGCGCGCGACGTCGTGTGCGGGATGCACATCCATGTGGAGGTGCCACGGCCGGACGCGCGCGTCGACCTCATGAACCGGCTGCTGCCGTACACGCCGGTGCTGCTCGCGCTCTCCGCTTCCTCGCCTTTCTGGCAGGGGCGAGAGACCGGGCTCGCCGCTTACCGGCTCTCCGTCTGGGGCGAAATGCCGCGCACCGGTCTGCCCGAACTCTTCGCCGACACCGCCGACTATGAGAGGTTCGTCGCGGCGATGGTTCGATCCGGGGCGATCCCCGACGCGAGCTTCCTGTGGTGGACGCTGCGGCCGTCGATCCGCTTTCCGACATTGGAGATGCGCGTCGCCGACAGCTGCACGCGGCTGGAGGACACGCTGGCGATCGCGGCGCTGTACCGTTGCCTCGTGCGCCGCACCCATCGCGACCCGCAGCACAACCGCGACCTGACGAGCGCCTCGCGCGCGATCGCGTCCGAGAACATGTGGCGCGCGCAGCGGCGCGGGGTGCAGGCGAGCTTCATCGACGAGAGCGGCGACGTTCTCCCGTTCGGCGAGCATCTGGAGGCGATCCTCGCCGACGTGGCGGAAGATGCCGACGCGCTCGGCTGCGCGCCGGAACTCGCGCGAGCGCGCACCATCGTCGCGGATGGCACGAGCGCGGACCGGCAGCTCGCCGTCTTCGAGGAGACGCGCGCGCGCGGCGGAAGCACGGCAGACGCGCTCGCCGCCGTAATCGACTGGATGGCGACGGCGACCTCACCCTGAGGCGACCGGAACGTAACCGACCCTCATTGGTCCTGTAGACCGAGGAGACAGGGCATGGCGACTCGTGCACGAGCGAAGGGGCTATCGCCCGCATGGGCAGCCAGTCTGGCGATCGGCGCGGTCACCGCGGCAGCGTTGATCGGCAGCCGGTCGAGCCCGACGCCCGACCATCCGCGCACGCGGCGCTGGTATCGGCGACTCGACAAGCCCGGGTTCACGCCGCCGTCCGGCGCTTATGCGGTGGCGTGGTCCGGCATCCAGGCGTCGCTTGCCGTTGGCGGCTACCGGTTGATGCGCAGCGAAGCGTCGCCGGCGCGCGACACGGCACTGGCGCTATGGGCGGCGAACCAAGTCGGCATTGGGGGATGGAGCGCGGTGTTCTTCGGTCAGCGCGCACCCGGCTGGGGAACCGCTGCATCGGCGGCGCTGGGTCTCGGCGCCGCCGGCTACGTCGCCGCCGCCGATGCCGTCGACAAGCCGGCGGCGCGGGCAGGTATTCCGCTCGTCCTCTGGGTCGGCTTCGCGACCTTGCTCTCCGAGGAAATCTGGCGGCGCAACAGCCCGGAGCTCAGGCTCGCGCCATGACCGCGACGAGCGGGTCGCTTGCTGAACCGTCGGCGAGCACCTGCGCCGCGGCGTCGTGGAAGCCCGCTTTTTCGAGGTAGCGCCGGATGAGCGCCGCCTGACCGTTCAGGTCGAGCGACCGCCAGATCGCGACCGCCTTGGTCGGGAAGCAGCGGTTGGAGAAGCTGGCGATCACCACTCCGCCCGGCTTCAGCACGCGCCGGACATCGCGGAAGACGGCGAGCGGCCGCTGGAGATACTGGACGCCCACGCAGACGAGGACGGCGTCGAAGCTGTCCGCCGGCTCGGGCAGGTCGGGATCCTGGTTGAGATCCTGCAGGAACCACCTGGAGAGGCGCGGATTGGCGGCGAGCTCGTCCGCGTTCATGCCGTGGCCGATCACGTCATAGCTCACCTCGTCGGGCAGGTGGCTGACCCAGCTCGACATCAGGTCGAGGATGCGGCCGTTGGCCGGAAGCAGCGATCGGTAATGGTCGGTAAGCGCCGCGACCGCACCTTCGTCGATGTGCGTGACCAGCCGCGGCGGCGCGTAGAAGCCGAAGTCGTCGCCGGGGTCCTCCTTTGCGAACGCCCTTGGCGGCAGTCCCAGCTCATCGACTTCGCTCATGCCGTACCTCCCAGGGTTCGTTTCTAGCTTCCGTTCACCGAAAGCGACCTTCGATGTCATGTCCAGTAGAGGATCCGGGCGGCCGGTAGTGTTTCCGTGATTCGCTGTTCGAAGAAGCTGCGCAACGTCCGCATCGTCTGGGCATCATAGACCTGCTTCTCGGTGCCGAACTTCGTCCGCTTGGTGACGCGGCGCCCGTCCGTCATGTCGAGCGCCGAGCCGGGATACCAACTCTCGAGCACGGCCTTCGAACCGGCATTGAAGCGGTGGGTGATCAGCTCGACGGTGAGATCCAGCCCGGCGAGATCGGACAGGCTGGCGGCGGCGTCGTCGATCAGCTCGCCATAGACCTGCTGCCAGCCTTCGGCGGCAATGATCGGCGCGATGGTGAGGCCGACCGGATAGCCGGTCTGCGCCATGCGTCGGAGCGCGCGCAACCGTTCCGCGACCGGCGCCGTCCCGCCTTCGAAACGCGCGAACGCCCGCGGGTTGATCGAGGCGCGCATGCGCGTCCGCCCGCCGTGATCGACGCCGAGCAGCGGCTCGACATCGGCGAACTTGCTCGTGAAGCGAAGCTGGGCATCCGCTTGCCAGCGACCGAACCAGGCGATCGCGGCCGACAGCGATCCGGTCAGCGGCTCCAGCGCAAGCGGATCGGTGTAGCAGGACGCCTCGAAGGTCGTGCCCTCGTGCCGGCGCGTCCTGTCGCGCGAGGTGATCGTGCCCTGGCCGAGATAGGCGGGGAGCGCGTCCAGTATCTCGTCGAGGTTCGCATAGACACGCGTGATCGGCGGCCCCTTGAGCGAGCCGGCCAGGTAGCAATAGCTGCAATGCGCGGGGCATCCTTCGGCGAGGTCGACGCGCCAGTCCGCGCTCGGCGCGATCGGCTGCAAGCGGCGCTTCGACGGCGGCGCGACGACGACCGCGAGCGTCGCCTTGGCCTCGGCATAGGCGCGCCGGGGATCGGCCGGCAGATCGAGGCTCAGCCGATCCCCGGGCAACTCGATGATCTCGACGCCGAGCGCGGCCGCGCGCTCCAGGATCGACCGGCCATGGTCGAAGGTGCATGCCGAACGCGTGACGAGCAGCCGGCGAGGACGCCAGGCCGCACTCTTTCGCCGGTCGAGATCGAGCGCAGTCTCCATCCCGGCCGAACGAGCGGCCCGCGGGCTTGTTCAAGCGATCGCTCGCCAAGGCGGCTTGCTGCGCACGGAGGTCGTTCAGATAAGAACAACGGCCGGCAGGCGACCGGTTGAATTGCAAGCGCAGCGAACGGTGATCAGCGCCGTCGCGAAAGCCACAACAGGATCAGTCCGATCAGCGCCATCATCGCGCCCCGCACCGCCCACGGCCGCTGGTCGATCATGAAGCTCGACGCGGGCCATCTCACCACACCCACGCCCTGGCCGATCCAGAGAAGGCCGACGAGCAGGGCCGCCAAGCCCATGATCTGTAAAGTGGTTTTCACGTGTGTTCGTCCTTTCGGTGCTAGCCGCGCCGCGTGGCGATGGCGGCGACGATCGCGATCCGGTCGACGTCGGCATAGGCCGCGCCGTCCAGCTCCTCGCCGAACACGTCTGGGTCGATCTCCCAATAGCGCAGGTCGCAGCCGCGCGTAGCGAGCGCCGCCTCGAGCGCCGCGCGGAGCGGGTCGCGACCGGCCACGATGGCGCTGCCGGTGTAGAGGATCAGCCGACCGCCGGGAGCGAGTCGCTCGGCCGCCGCGGTCGCCATCGCCAGCGACAGGCCGGCGCCGTGCATCTCGCCGCCGTGGCGATAGGCGCGTTCGTCGGCATCGACGATGTAGGGCGGGTTGGCGAGCGCGAGGTCGATGCCGGGCGCGACTCCGGCGAGGCCGTTCGTCTCGACGAATGCCGCCGCAACGCGGTTGTGCGCGGCGTTGACCCGGGCGAGGCGGAGCGCGCGCGGGTTGATGTCGGTCATCGTGATCGCGGCATCGGGGCAGCACTCCGCCGCGACGATCCCGCCGACGCCGGCGCCGGTGCCGATGTCGACGATGCGCGCGCCCGGCGGGCAGTGGCCGAGCTCGGCCGCGATCAGGTCGGCGAAGCGATAGCTGTCGGGTCCGAAGAAGACCGCATCCTGCTCGGCGGTCGGATAGGCGGAGTGCAGGAAGAGGCGGCCACGGAGCGTCGAGGCGCGCAGCGTGCTGCGCCGGAGTGGCCCCGCGGCGGCGAGGATGCCGGCCTGCCCGGCCAGCGCCGTCAGCTCCGCATCCAGCACATCCGCCGCGAACGGCAGGCTCCAGCCGAAGACGTCGGCGAGGTCGCGCGCCTCGCGCCGTCCGGTCCGCGCGAGGACGCGGGCGTGCGTCGCCGGCGTCGGCGTCACGAAGCGGTAGCCGCGCGCCTCGAGGGCGGCAAGCAGCGCCAGCAGCGCGGCGTCGCTCATTCCGGCGCCACGCGCGCGGCGGCGCGATCGATCGCCGCGACCACTTTCTCGGGCGCGGCATGATGGAACATGTGGCCCGCGCCGGCGATGACGCGGAAGCCGCTGCCGGCGATGCGGTCGTGGAGTCGCGCCGAATGGCCGTCGATATCCGCGATCAGGTCGCCATCGCCTGCTACGATCTCGACCGGCAGCGTTAGCTCGCGATAGCGGTCGGCGAGCGCCGCCGCGCCGGGCACCATCAGCGCCGTATCGGCGGCGGTGGCGCGGATCTGCGAGGGCCGGAGCGCCATCTCGACCGGGAAGGCGGCAAAGCTCTCCGCGACGGGTTCCGGCGCGAAGATGGTCTGGGTCATCAGCGGTGTCGCCAGACGGCCGACCACCGGCGAGACGGTGAACCGCATCACATCGCCGAAGAACGGCACCGCCGGCGGCGAGAACAGCGCGACGTCGGCGCGCGCGGTAGGGAAATAATAGCCGGATAGCAGCACCAGCGCGGCGACGTCGGCCGGATGATCGAGCGCCATCGCCAGCGCGACCAGCGCCGCCCAGCTATGGCCGACGACGATCGGCCGCTCGATCCCGATCGCGGCGAGTGCCTTCACCAGCAGCGCCGCCTGCGCCTGCGGCGTCCACACCGTCGTGCGCGGGCGGTCGCTATAGCCGAAGCCGGGGCGGTCGAAGGCGATCGCGCGATAGCGCGCGGCGACGCGATCGAGCACGCCGCTCGCCTGCCAGTCTTGGATCATCGCGCCGTTGCCGTGGAGCAGCACCACCGGCCGGCCCGCGCCGCGATCGACGAAATGGAGGCGAATGCCGTCGACCTCCACGAAAGTGCCGGCCGGCGGGCTCGCGGCTTCGGCCTGGCGGGCGCGACCGCGGTTGAAGAGCGCCGTGCCGGCCAGCGCCGCGACCGCGCCGGCGGCGGTGAGCAGGCCCGAATTGCGACGCACGGCCGCAATCATGCTCGTCCAGCCGGTACCGGGCTCCTTGCCCTCGGTCATGCGAACACTCCCTGTCTTCAGCGCAGCGCCAGCGTAGCCCAGATCGGCAGATGATCGGAGGCGTTGCGCGCGCCCGGCGAACGGTGGACGCCGGAATCGGCCACGGCGAGATCGTCGCTGACGATGATCCGGTCGAGTCGCGCCACCGGACGGCGGGCGTGGAAGCTCGGGCCGGTCGGCGCGAAGCGGAAATGCTGGGCGAAATCCGAAAGGCAGCCGCCCGACAGCCGCCATTCGTTGAGGTCGCCCATCATCACCGTCGGCAGCGCGTCCGGCCGGGCGGCGAGGCCGGCGATGATGGCGTGCGCCTGCCGCCGGCGCCATAGGCCGGACAGATCGAGATGCATGCCGACGACGCGAACGTCGAGGCCGCCGACGCGGATGTCGGCCAGCACCGCACCGCGCGGCTCCAGCGCCGGCAGCACGATCGTCGCGTGCGACAATATCGTGGCGGTGCGACGGACGAGCAGGGCATTGCCGTGCCAGCCGAGGCTGCCGGGCCGCACGTCCAGCGGCACCGGCACATAGGGGGTATGCTCGGCGATCATGTGGACGGGCAGCGCGCTCGCCCGGTTGCCGAAGCGGCGGTCGGCCTCCTGCAGCGCGATGATGTCCGCGTCGATCTCGCACAGCACGTCGAGGATCCGGTCCGGCCGGCGGCGGCGATCCGATCCGATCGCCTTGCGGATATTGTAGCTGGCAACCACGACCATCGGCGGCGTCATCCTTCGCGAGCCTCGATAGCGGCAACGCCGCGAAGGGCAATCCGGCGCCGCTCGCGATCAGGCCAGAGGCATGGAGAAGCACGCCCGCAGCCCGCCGCCGGCGCGGTTGGCGAGCGTCAGCGCGCCGCCATGGGTGCGCGCGATCGCGCGTGCGATGGTGAGCCCTAGGCCCACGCCGCCGGTGCTGCGGCTGCGCGAGGGATCGCCGCGCTCGAACGGCTCGAAGGCACGGCTCAGCATCGTCTCGCTCAGGCCCGGTCCGCGATCGAGCACCTCGACGTCGACCCGTCCGCCGGCGCGGACCAGCCCGATCTCGGCGGCGCCGCCGAACGCGACGGCGTTGTTGACGAGATTGTCGACGAGCCGCTCGAGCGCGAGCCCGTCGCCGATCACCCAGGCCGCCTCGGCGCCGGCGAAGCGCACCGGGCGGCCCATCTCGACCGCGTGGCCGGCGATCCGCGCCAGCAGCGCGGCGAGGTCGATCCGTTGCGGGCGCAGCGGCGCGCTCGAGCCGCGGACGAAGGCGATGGTGGCGGCGATCATCGCGCGCATCTGCTCGACGTCGGACTGCACCTTCTCGCGCATGTCGTCGGGCGCACCCTCGATGCGAAAGGCGATGCGGGCGAGCGGAGTGCGCAGGTCGTGCGCGATCGCGCCGATCATCGAGGTGCGCTCGCGGATATAATCGTCGATGCGCGCCTGCATGCGGTTGAGCGCCTCGGCCGCGGTGCGGAGCTCGGACGGTCCCTCGATCGGCAGGATCGGCGCGGCCGCGTCGCGTCCGAAGCGCCCGGCGACCTCGACGAAGCGGCGCATCGGCCGGGTCAGGCGCCGCGCGAACAGCCACGCCAGCGGCAGCAGCAGCAGCGTCGACAGGCCGAACCAGGCGAGCGTCCAGAGCTGCCATTCGGTGAGGAACGGCCGGGGCGGGGTGCGCACCACCCGCCAGCTGCCGCCGTCCCGGACCGCGCCGACCACGGCGTTGAAGAAGAGCGGCTCGCCATGGCGGATCAGCACGCCCCGCCCGCCGCGCCGGCGGAACGGGAAGGAGGCGCTCTGGTCGGCCTGAAAATAAAGCCTCACGTCTACCGGCGCGCGGCCGAGCGACCGGGCCAGGAGCGCGGTCATGCGCGGATCCTCGATCATCCCCGCCACGATCGGGGCGGGCGGCGCGGCGAGGCGGAACAGCTTGTTGCCCCGTTGCGGCTCGCGACCGGCGAGGATGTCGCCGATCTCGGAAAGCGAGTGGATGTCCGGGCGCGGCGGCGGCCGGATCAGGATCATCGCCACCGTCACCACCTGGGTCAGCAGCAGCGCCACCAGCAGCAGCAGCATGGTCTGCGCGAACAGCGACAGGCCGCCCCGCATCCTCACAGCTCCTCGGGCTTGAGCTCGAGCATATAGCCTTCGTTGCGGAGCGTCCGGATCGGGTCGCCGGGCCCGAGCTTCTTGCGCAGCCGGCTGATCGTGACGTCGATCGCCCGATCATAGACCTCGCTGTCGATGCCCCGCGTCGCCTCGATCAGCTGATCGCGCGAGACGACGCGGCGCGGCCGGTCGAGCAGCGCCGTCAGGATGCGGAACTCGCCGTCGGTGAGTGCGGCGCGCTCGCCACCTCGGCGGACCTCGCGCTCGACCAGGTCGAGCGTCCAGTCGCCGAAGCGCTTGGTCGCATGCACCGGCTCGGCTGGCGTCTCGCCGCGGCGGAGCACGGCGCGGATGCGGGCGAGCAGCTCGCGCGGGTTGCACGGCTTGGCGAGATAATCGTCGGCGCCGACCTCCAGGCCGATGATGCGGTCGCTGTCGTCGCCCATCGCCGACAGCATGATCAGCGGCGGTCGGCCCGCCCCGCGCAGCCGGCGCACGATGCTGAGCCCGTCCTCGCCGGGCATCATAAGGTCGAGCACGATCAGGTCGACCGGGCCGGCGGCGAGCGCGGCGTCCATCGCCACGCCGTCCCCGGCGGTCGTGACGCTCAGGCCGTGACCGGTGAGGAAATCGGCGACGAGACCGCGCAGCTCGGCATCGTCGTCGACGACGAGGACCCTGGCCCCGTGCGCCTCGCTCATCGCCGTGGTCGCTTGCCGTCGGCGGCCGGGCAGGGGAGGAGATCGGCGGGCAGCGGCGGCAGCGCCGCCAGGGTCAGCGCCTTGGCGGCCGTCTTGTCGATCAGGCGGAAGCGGGTCGCCGCCGCGGTCCGGAACTCGGCGCGCGAGACGCCGCGGTTCATGTCGAGATCGGCGGACGCGACCGGCTCGGGAATGTTGAGCCAGGTGAAGCGGCCGGCGCCGAGCTCGCCGCCATAATCGTCGGGCTTGCGCGGCCGCTCGTGCTTGCCGAGGATCGGACCCGCGCCGGGCCAGCCGGAACTCTGGTAGAGGCGAATCTCCGGTGCGACGCGGTTCTCGTAGTCGGCGATCTCGGCCGGTGCGAGCTCGCCGTCGCGATTCCGGTCGAGAAGGGTGAAGAACCGGTCGGCATCGGTAACGAACTCGGCCAGCGTCAGCCGGCCGTCATGGTCGGTGTCGGCGGCGGCGAACC
>CAXTTP010000007.1:0-28598 GCA_964247195.1 uncultured Sphingomonadaceae bacterium | reverse complement strand
CTCCCCGCACCGGGCTTCGACGGCGCCGCCGCGCGCGCCCAGCTCGCCGCGCGCACCCGGCTGGAGTTCGGTCAGGTGTTCAAGAGCCCGGCCTACGTCGTGCTGCTGGCGCTCGGCCTGTTCAATGCGGTCGGCGGCCTGCTCGATCCCGGCGACACCTACGGCACCGCGCTGATCCCGGTCACTCGGGTCGTGATCATAGCGCTGATGGGCAGCTTCTCGCTGATCCCGCTGATCATCGCGATCTACTATTCGGGGGAGCTCGTGTGGCGCGAGCGCGAGCGCAAGACCCACGAGATCGTCGACGCCACCGCGCTGCCCGACTGGGCGTTCGTCGTGCCCAAGACGCTGGCCGTCATCCTCGTCATGCTCTCGACGCTGGCGATCAGCGCGGTGGCCGGGATCCTGGTCCAGCTCGCCAAGGGCTGGACGCAGGTCGAGCTCGGCCACTACCTGCTCTGGTACATCCTGCCGCAGTCGATCGAGTGGACGCTGCTCGCGGTTCTCGCCGTGTTCGTGCAGGCGGTGTCGCCACACAAATATATCGGCTGGGGGATCATGGTGCTCTACCTGATCTCCACCGTCACGCTGCGCCAGATCGGCCTCGCCGACAACCTCTACCATTATGGCACCGGCCCGGGCGTGCGCCTGTCCGACATGAACGGCATGGGCAAGTTCTGGATCGGCGCCGCCTGGTTCCGCCTGTATTGGGCGGCGTTCGCGGTGCTGCTGCTGGTCACCTCGCACGTGCTCTGGCGACGCGGCACCGAGACCCGGCTCCGCCCGCGTTTGCGCCGCGCGCCACGCCGGCTGAAGGGCCCGGCAGGCGCGATCGCGCTCGCCGCCGCGATCGTGTTCGCCGCAACAGGGGTGTGGATCTACGTCAACACCCACATCTGGAACGAATACCATACTGAGCCCGGCGACGAGCGATATGTGGCGGACTACGAGAAGACGCTGCTGCCTTTCGAGAAGGTGCCGCAGCCGACGATCACGGATGTCCGCCTCGCGATCGACATCCGCCCGCATCTGCCGCGTCTCACCGCGGTCGGCAGCTACCACTTCGTCAACCGCACCGGTGCGCCGCTGCGCGAGCTGCACGTCCGCCTGCCCGACCATTATATCCGGCTCGTCCGCCTGACCGTACCCGGCGCGACGCTGGTGCGCGAATGGCCCCGCTTCGGCTATCGGATCTATCGCTATGCGAGGCCGCTGGCGCCCGACGCCACCGCCTCGCTCTCCTTCGAGACCGAGCGCGCGCAGCGCGGGTTCCGCAACAGCGGCGACGAGTTCAAGGTCGTCGACAACGGCACTTTCGTGAACAACGACGATTTCGCGCCGCGCATCGGCATGACGCGCGAGAACCTGCTGACCGACCGCGCCAAGCGTCGCAAATATGGCCTGCCCGCCGAGCAGCGCCCGCCGAAGCTCGAGGACCTCGCCGCCACCCGCTACAATTATGTCGGCCGGGCAGCCTGGGTGAACGCCGACATCACCGTCACCACAGACGCCGACCAGACGCCGATCGCGCCGGGCACGCGCGTGTCCGATACGACCGCCAACGGCCGCCGCACCGCGCACTTCGTCACCGAGGCGCCGATCCTCCACTTCTTCTCGATCCAGTCGGCGCGCTACGCCGAGAAGCATCTGCGCCACGGCAACGTCGATCTGGTCGTCTACTACGATCCCAAGCACGGCATGAACGTCGATCGCATGCTGCGCGCGATGAGCCATGGCCTCGATTATTACGAGCCCAACTTCGCGCCCTTCCAGTTCCGCCAGGCCCGGATCATCGAGTTCCCCGACTATGCCAAGTTCGCCCAGGCGTTCGCCGGCACGATGCCCTATTCGGAAGGCATCGGCTTCATCGCCGACCTCTCCGATCCCGAGAAGATCGACTATCCGACCTATGTGACCGCGCACGAGCTCGGCCATCAATGGTGGGCGCATCAGGAGGTCTCGGCCGACATGCAGGGCGGCACGATGCTGGTCGAGACGCTCGCGCAATATTCGGCGCTGATGGTCATGGAGAAGCTCTACGGACCGGATCAGATCCGCCGCTTCCTGAAATACGAGCTCGATCGCTACCTGCGCGACCGTGGCGGCGAGGCGATCGAGGAGCTGCCGCTCGCCCGCGTCGAGGACCAGCCGTACATCCATTACCGCAAGGGATCGCTGGTGATGTACCGGCTCAAGGACGAGCTCGGCGAGGCGAAGGTCAATGCCGCGCTGCGCCGCTTCCTCTATCGCTTCCGCTTCAAGGGCCCGCCCTACCCCCGCTCGCTCGACCTCATCGCCGAATTCCGCAAGGAGGCGACGCCCGCCCAGCAGGCGCTTATCACCGACCTCTTCGAGCGAATCACGCTCTACGACCTGAAGGCGCGCGACGCGAAAGTGACCAAGCGGCCGGACGGCAAGTTCGACGTGTCGATGACGGTCGACGCCCGCAAGCTCTATGCCGACGGCAAGGGGCATGAGACCGAGGCGCCGATGGCCGAGGATGCCGACATCGGCCTGTTCAAGGCGATGCCCGGCCGCGGCACCTTCGCCGCCAAAGACGTGATCCTGTTCGAGCGGCGGCCGATCCGCTCGGGCACCCAGCGGCTTCACTTCGTCACCGCGGAGAAGCCCGCGTTCGTCGGCGTCGACCCCTATAACAAGCGCATCGACCGCAATTCGGACGACAATGTAATCGCGGCCGGCTCGTAGCGAGGGAGCGGGGCGGCTGCCGCGTGGTTTCAGGAGCGTCCACTTCGGAGGTCCTCATGAACGCCACGGTCAGCAGCCAACCCCTTCGCTACGCACGGCAAATGGAACATGCCGAGGCGGACGAGGCGGAGACCGGCAAGGCCCTGAACGCCGCGCTCCACGAAATCCTCGAGACGACCTCGAAGGATTATGGCCATGCCGTCCGCAGCGTCCATGCCAAGAGCCACGGGCTGCTGGAGGGCGAGATCACCGTCCGCGAGGGGCTGCCGCGGGCGCTTGCGCAGGGCCTGTTCGCGACGCCCGGCACGCACCGGCTGGTGATGCGCTTCTCGACCAACCCCGGCGACATCCTCGACGATGCGATCTCGGTGCCGCGCGGGCTCGCCCTCAAGATCTTCGACGTCGCCGGCGAGCGGCTGCCCGGATCGGAGGGCGACAGCACGCAGGATTTCGTGCTCGTCAACGGCCCCGCTTTCGCAACGTCGAACGCCAAGCAGTTCCTCGCCAACCTGAAGCTGCTCGCCAAGACCACCGACAAGGCCGAGGGCGCGAAGAAGCTACTGTCGTCGGTGCTGCAGGCGACCAATGCGGCGCTCTCCGTCGTTGGTATCGACAGCAGCAAGATCAAGACGCTCGGCGGCGCGCCCAACGTCCATCCGCTCGGCGAAATTTATTACAGCCAGGTGCCGTTCCTCTACGGAGACTATATCGCCAAGTTCCAGGTGGTGCCGGTGTCGCCGAACCTGACCGAGCTCACCGGCATGCACGTCAACGCCCACAACCGCCCGGACGCGCTCCGCGAGGACATCGCCGAGACGATGGTCGAGGCTGGCGCGGTCTGGGAGCTGCGCGTCCAGCTCGCCCACGATCTGGACAAGCAGCCGATTGAGGATGCCGCCGCCTTGTGGGACGAGAAGGAGGTGCCGTTCGAGACTGTCGCCACCATCACCGTGCCGCACCAATTGAGCTGGAGCGTCGATCGCGCCAGGGTCGTGGACGACATGGCATGGCCTCGCCGCGCATCGCCCGCTCGGCTCGATCAACCGCGTCCGCAAGGCCGCCTACGAGATGTCGAGCGAGTTCCGGGGCAAGTTCAACGGCTGTCCGATCCACGAGCCGGCGACGGCCGAGCCGCTGCCGGCCTGATCGTCGCCCGCGTCTAGGCCATGATCCGGACCGGCACCGCCTTGCCGGCTGGTGTCTTCGATTGCTGGTCGTGCCACCATAGCGGTACGAGCGGGTTCATTTCGGGATAATAGCCGCCGAGGCAACCGTCGGGTAGGTCGAACGGCGTCACTGCCAGGCCGCCTACCCTGCGGTCGACGCCGTCCTCGGCGTCGCTCACCAGCGCGACGACCTGGCCGGGCTCGAGGCCCTGGCGCGCCATGTCGCGGGGGTTGATCAGCAGCACGTCGCGGGTGCCGTGGATGCCGCGAAAGCGATCGTCATAGCCGTAGATGGTGGTGTTGAACTGGTCGTTGGAGCGCAGCGTCATCAGCCGGAAGCGCCCCTCGGCATCGCCCACGCCAAGCGCCGAGAGCCTAGTCGGGACGGTGAAGATTGCCTTCTTCTTCTCGGTCTTCCAGACCCGCTCGCGCGCGCTGTTGCCCTTGTAGAAGCCCCCCGGCGTCCACATGCGGGCCTCGTAATCTTGGAAAGTCTCGGGATAGGTTTGCTCGATCAACGTGCGGACCGTGGCATAGTCGCCGGTCCATTCCTCCCACTTGACGTTCGGGTTCGGCGGCAGCGTCGCCGCGGCGATGCCCGCGACGATGGCGAGTTCGGAGAGCAGGTCCTCGCTCGCGGGCTTGTGGCGCCCGTGCGAGGCGTGGATGCAGGAGAGCGAGTCCTCGACAGACACGACCTGCTCGCCGCTGGCTTGCTCGTCGCGCTCGATCCGCCCGAGGCAGGGCAGCAGATAGGCGACCTCGCCGTTGATCAGGTGGCTGCGGTTGAGCTTGGTCGCGATCTGCACGGTCAGCCGCATCTTCGGCCAGGCCGCCTCCATCTGCCCCTGTTCGGGCACCGCGCGCAGGAAGTTGCCGCCCAGGCCGAGGAACGCCTTCACCTCGCCGGCGATGATCCCTTCGCACGCCTTCACCGTCGTCATGCCCTCGTCCATCGGTGGATCGAAGCCGAACAGCTCCTTCAACCGGTCCATCGGCACGAGCTCGGGTTTCTCGGTGATACCGACCGTGCGCTGACCCTGGACGTTGGAATGGCCGCGCACCGGCGAGATGCCGGTGCCGTCGCGGCCGATATTCCCCTTCATCAGCATCAGGTTCACGAACATCGCGATATTGTCGAAGCCGTGGACGTGCTGGGTCAGGCCCATGCCGTAGATCGCGATCGACTTGTCCGCCTCGACGTAGACCTGGCCCGCCGCTTCCAGCGCGGCGCGGCTCAGGCCGGAATTGGCCTCGATCTCCTCCCACGGCGTCGCGCGGACCTTGTCGGCGAACGCGTCGAAACCGTCGGTATGCTGCTTGATGAAGTCGACGTCGAGGACATGGACCTTGTTCTCGGCCCAGCTCTTGTCCTCGGCGGCGAGGACATGCTTGGCGAGTCCGACCAGCGCGGCGATGTCGCCGCCGGCCTTAACCTGATGATATTGGCAGCTGATCTCGGTCGGCCGGTTGGTCAGCATCTGCAGCGGGTTCTGCGGATCGACGAACTTCTCCAGCCCCGGCTCCCGGACCGGGTTGAAGGTGACGATCTTGCAGCCGCGCAGCACCGCGTCCTTCAAGGGGTGGAGGAAGCGCGGCGAGTTCGATCCGGTGTTCTGGCCGAAGAAGAAGATCGCGTCGCACAGCTCGAAATCGCTGAACACGCAGGTGCCGACGGGCGCGCCGATCAACTTCTTCAACGCCACCGACGTTGTCTCGTGGCACATGTTCGAGCTGTCGGGCAGGTTGTTGTGACCGTAGAGACGCGCGAACAGCGCGTAGAGGTAGGATGTCTCGAGGCTCGCCCGGCCGGAGGCATAGAAGACCGCCTGCTTCGGATCGATCGCCTTCAGCTCGGTCGCGATCGCGGCGAATGCCTCCTCCCACTCGCAAGGCACATATTTGTCGGTGGCGGAATCGTAGCGCAGCGGATGGGTCAGCCGGCCCTCCTGCTCGAGATCGTAGTCGCGCCAGCCGCGCAACTCGCTCAGCGTGTGCTTGGCGAAGAAGTCGGGCTTGCAACGGAGCGGAGTCAGCTCCCAGAGCGTCGCCTTGGCGCCGTTCTCGCAGAATTCGAACGGATGCGGCTCGGCCGGCTTGCCCCAGGCGCAGGAGACGCAGGCGAAGCCGTCCGCCTTGTTCTGCCGCATCAGCGTGGCCGTGATCGCCGGGTTGTTCCACTCCTTGCCGAAGGTGCTGGCGATCCCCCGCAGCGACCCCCAGCCGCCGGCGGGGCCGTCATATCCCACCATCTCGACCGGCTTGTCGCTGTCGTCCATTTGCTTGCCTCCGCTCGAACCGCGCATAGACTCAACGGCGCAGAACCGGATTAGCTGCTTGCCAATCCGCGCCGATGCCGCGGACGACCGTCCGGCAGTGACGCCGCTGTCTCGCCAAACGCCGCTCCCGGCGGCATAAGGACGAGCTGAGGAGAAGCGCTTTGCCCGACCCCGCTGCGCAGGCCGTGCTGCAACTGAAGCGCGGCAGCGGCAGCGCCGGGCCGCAGCGGCTGGCGCTGCTCGCCGCGATCCGCGACCATGGCTCGATCGCGGCGGCGGCGAAGGCGGCCGGGCTGAGCTACAAGGGCGCGTGGGACGCGGTGCAGGCGCTCAACAACCTGTTCGAGCGGCCGCTGGTCGAGGCGCAGCCGGGAGGGCGGCAGGGCGGCGCGGCGCAGGTGACCGCCGCCGGCCGCACCGTGCTTGCCGCCTATACCGCGATCGACGATGAGATCGCCCAGCTCGTCGACCGGCTCGGCGAGGTGCTGGCGAGCGGCGCCGAGGGTGCCGACCTGTTGTGGAGACTGAACATGAAGACGAGCGCGCGCAATGCCTTCCGCGGCACCGTCCACTCGGTGAATGAGGGTGCGGTCAATGCCGAGGTGGTGCTCGACGTCGGCGGCGGGGTGACGCTGGTGGCGATCATCACCCGCGACAGCGTCGCCGATCTCGGCCTCGCCGCAGGCACAAAGGCGATCGCTCTGATCAAGTCGAGCTTCGTCATCCTCGTGCCGGGCGAGACGGGCGTCCGCACATCGGCGCGCAATTGCCTCGCCGGCACGATAATCCGGCACGAGACTGGCGCGGTGAACGACGAGGTCGTGCTCGATCTCGGCGCGGGCAAGACGCTCACCGCGATCGTCACCCGCGAGAGCGGCGACGCGCTGGGCTTCGCGGTCGGCGAGAAGGCGCAGGCGCTGATCAAGGCGTCGCACATCATCCTGGCGGTCGATTGACCTCGATGCCGGCGACCTTGCCGGCGGCGAGCAGGAGGCGGCGGTCGGCGAGCCGCGCGATCTCGGTCGGATCGTGGCTGACGTAGAACACCGGCAGCGCGATCGTCGGCAGCAGCCCCTCGAGCGCGCTCAGCAGATCCGCTTTGGCATCGGGGTCGAGCCCGGTGAGCGGCTCGTCCATGAGCAGCAGCCGCGGCTGGGCGAGGAGCGCGCGGGCGATCGCGACGCGCTGGCCCTCGCCGCCCGACAGTCGCGCCGGCGCCCGGTCGAGCAGCGCGCCAATGCCGGTGCGCGCGACGATGTCGTCGAACCGGAACGTGCCGGCGGGCGCGCGTTTCTCGGCATAAGCCAGATTGGCGCGGACGTTGAGGTGCGGCAGCAGGCTGGCGCCCTGGAAGACGTAGCCGATCCGGCGCCGCTCGGGCGGCACGAAACGCCGCTCGTCCTGCCAGATTTCGCCGCCGATGCCGAGCGAGCCGGCGATCCGCTCCAGCCCGGCCAGGCAGCGCAGCAGCGTCGTCTTGCCCGAGCCCGACGGGCCAATCAGGCCGGTGACGCCATACCCCGGCACCGTGAACGCCACGTCGAGCAGGAAGCGGCCGACCTGGCCGGAGAAGCGGGCGGCGATGTCTTCGCTCACGAGCGGATCCGCACGATCCGCCGCTCGACCAGCAGCAGCGCGAACAAGGCGACGAAGGCGAACACGACAAGCCCGCCGGCGATGCGGTGCGCGGCGGGAAAATCCAGCGTCTCGACGAGCTGGTAGATCCGGGTCGACAGCACCTCGGTCTGCCCCGGGACAGAACCGCCGATCATCAGCACCACGCCGAACTCGCCGACGGTGTGCGCGAAGACCAGGATGGCGGCGGAAAGGAAGCCGCGGCGGCTGAGCGGCAGGGCGACGGTCAGGAAGCGGTCGAGCGGTCCTGCTCCCAGGGTCGCCGCGACCTCCAGCGCGCGATCGCTCACTCCCTCGAAGGCGGTGCGCAGGGGCTGCACCGCGAAGGGCAGCGAGTAGAAAAGCGATCCGATGACGAGCCCGGTGAAGGTAAAGGCTAACGTCCGGACGCCGAAGGCATGGAGCGGCGTCATCAGCGGGCTCGCAGGGCCCAGTGCGATCAGCACGTAGAAGCCGATCACCGTCGGCGGCAGCACCAGGGGCAAGGCCGAGACCGCACCGGCGATCTCCTTCCACCAGCGCCTCGACCGCGCCAGCCACCAGGCGAGCGGGGTCGCAAGGAGCAGGAGGAGAAACGTGGTGATCGTGGCGAGCTCGACCGTCGTTCGGATCACCGTGCTCAGCAAGACGGGATCCTCTTCAAGACGGCGCCCACCGCGTCAGCGAGTCTCGTAGCCGTAATGCTTGATGATCGCGATCGCCTGCGGGCTCTTCAGAAACTTCATGAAGGCGGTCGCGGCCGGGTTCTTGGCGCCGGTCCAGAGCAGGATCGCCTGCTGGTCGATCGGCGCGTGCATCGTCGTCGGCACCAGCCAGCGCGAGCCGCCCGGCACCTCGATCACCTGGCTCAGCGCCACGAAGCCGAGCTCGGCCGCGCCCGTCGCCACGAACTGATAGGCCTGGGTGATCGACGTGCCCTTCACGATCTTCGCCGTCAGCGGCGCGTAGACACCCTGCTTCTTCATCACCTGCACCGCCGCCAGACCATAAGGTGCCGCAGCGGGATCGGCGATCGAGAGCTTGGCGAAGCCGCCGCGCTTGAGCACCGCGCCGCCATCGTCGACGAGACCGGCTTGCGTCGAATAGAGCACGAGGCGGCCGATCGCATAGGTGAAGCGGCTGCCCGGCACGCCGAGCCCGTCCTGCTCGGCCTTCTTCGGCCGATCGGCGTCGGCGGACAGGAAGACCTCGAACGGCGCGCCATGCGACATCTGGGTGTAGAAGGCGCCGGACGAGCCGAAGCTGAGCAGCGCATTATGCCCGGTCGCCTTGGCGAAGGCGGCGGCGATGTCCTTTGCCGGCTCGGTGAAGTTGGCGGCCACCGCGACCTGCGTGTCGGCGGCGAGCGCCGGCGCGGTGAGCGCGAACGCGGCAAAGGCGGCGATGGCCGCGCGACGGGCGAAGCTCGGCATGGTCATGCTCCTTAGAAGGCGAGCTGCGAGCGGACGGCGATCGAGTCGTAAGACTGTCCGATCTGCGCGCCTGCCGGCGTCATGTAGCTGGTGGCGTTGGGCGAGAGCCGGTCGATCTTCACATGCTGGTACTGGAACATGAAGCGGATCACCGGATTGAGATACCAGTTCAGGCCCGCCGCGACGATCCTCTGCTCGCCGCCGCGCACCGCATCGGCGGCCGGCGCGACGCCGGCATCGCCCGCGCGGTAATTGAGGTCGGCGAGCGAATAGCGCGCCGCCAGCTCGAACGCGCCGAACGTGCCGTTGGCGATGTCGAACGGATGGTCGACCGTCGGTGCGTCGAAGGCGAAGGTGCCGGTGTTGAACTTGCGCCGCTCGCCGGTCAGAACCCAGCCGCCCTCGACATACCAGCCATGAAAATGCGGGTCGGCGAGCGGGCTGGCGAGCCGGTCGATGCCGATATGCTCATATTCGCCCTGGATGAAGAATTGCTGCTTCTGCGCGGCCATCTCCGCGCCGACGCTGGTGACGTGCTTGGAGTTTATCTGGCCGCTGTCGATCAGGCGGGTACCGTCGATCCTGAGCTCGGGCCGCTCGCGCAGCTGAAACGGATAACGGCTGGCGAGCACCGCATCCGGCCCGCCCGCATCCGACACGCTGAACACGCGCGAACCGTGGACGCCGGCCAGCATCATGTAATCGTCGCCCTGGATCGGCACCACGGCCGCCCGGACGATGCCGCCGAACGCCTGGTCATAGGGCTGCGCCGCGCCGAGCGTGCTGGAATTGGTGACGCCAACGACACGGGTGGTGAGCGCGACCGAGGCGAACCAGCGATCGCGGGACGCGGCGAGCTGCGCACCCTCGCGGAAGTCACCGCCGGCGACGCCGCGCGCGATGTCGCTGATCGCCGGCCGCTCCAGGAACAGGCTGCCGTTGGTCGAGCCCTGGTCTTCGAGGCCGATCGACGGCGGGAAGGCGCCGACGCGGAAGCGGAACGGCTTGAGCCCGGTATATTGCAGCCACAGCTCCTGGATGTGGCCGGCATCCTCCTGCCCGGCGCCGCCGAATTCGAACAGCACGTTATAGTCGAAGTCGCCGAAGACCTTGCCGTCGATGCCGATCCGCGCGCGGCGGAAGAAGGTGCCGTTGTTGAGATCGCGAGCGTGCGCGGAATCGCCGGCGGCGCCGCCGCGCCGGAAATCGGTCGCCACCGGACCGGCCGCGCGCTGGATGAACCCGTCGGCGTCGAACTGCATGACGCCGTGCAGGTTCGCGACGAAGCGGCCGTCGCCGCTCTGGATCGACGGGCGGCCGGCGAGAATCGTGACGCCACCGCCGTTGGGGCCGGGGCCTGAGGAGGTGACGGGACGCGGCTGGTCCGGGCTGGTCGCAGGCGGACTGCCGCTATCCGGCGAGCTCGACGCGAGCGCCGAGGTGCCGCTTGCGGCAGCGGGCGTCGCCGCAGTTGCGGTAGCCGGCGGCGGCGCCGTCCGTTCCGCCTTAAGTTCGGCGACGACATCCGCGAGCGCCTTCACCTGCTGCTCGAGCGCATTGATCCGCGCGTCGCGCGGGTCGAAGCGGACATGCCGCGCCGGTGCCGCGCCGGCCTGACCGGCGCACGCCGCGCTCGCCAGAATGGTTGCGGCCAGCCATGCCGCACGACGTTCTGCCCTTGTCCCCACGAAACCCCCGCCCCGAAAACGCGGGTTATGTAGTCTCGGTGCATATCGTTGTCCATGCGCCTGTGCCGCCTTGCCGCACCCGCACGTGGCGGCGCCGAGATCGCGTCAGTCGAGGAACCTGGGAGCGGCTGCTGCGACCGCCGACGCGTCCTCGTCTCCCGCCTCGACCCCGCTCAGCGCCAGCATCACGCGGGCCTTCTCGCGCCAGATGAACTTCTGGTAGCCGGGATGATTGCTCAGGCTCCACCAGACGACGCCCGCCTGTTCCGCCAATCGCTGGGCAAGCTGGTCGACGGCATTGGCGGTCGGGCTGCGCACGAGCAGCTCCCGAAACGGAGGAACGGACCTGCAGGCATAAGCCGCGGCGCGACGAGCACTGTGCTTGCCGGCACAGTCCCGGGCATCGGCGATCCGCCCGGCCGCTACGCGTGGGTCTTGATCCAGTCCATCAGCGCGTGGACCGCCGGATCGGCGCCAGTGTCGGACGTCTTCAGCGTCAGGCTGCGATCACCGTGGTCTATGGTGATCGTATAGCTCTGCGCTTCCGGCGCTCGCGCCGGGGCTGCGGCTGCGGCTGCGGCTGCGGTGCCCCCGTCGGGCGCGGCTTCGGCGGCGGCGGCGAGGTGCGCGCCTTGCAGTGCCGCCTCGGGCGGAAGGCTCGTAGTGTCGAGCGTCAGCGCCTGCGCGAAGCGCCCGCCCCAGCCGCCATGCGTCGCGAGACTGATCTTCATCCCCGCTCCGCCGTCATGGCTTTTTCGCGACCGCATCGGCGAGCGCCGTCACCGCCTCGGTCAACCCGGTGATCTGCTTGGCCAGCTCGGCGAAACCAGCGCTGCCGTCGTCCTTGGAACCGCCAGGGCCGCAGATGACAGCGCTGCTGATCTTGATGCCGACCTGCGCCCAGGCATCGAGCACCGCCTTTTCCGCGCTGCTCGCCGAGCCGTAGAGCTGCGACGCCTTGGCGTAGGTGGTGTCGGCAAAGCCCTGGAAGTCGGTCGTCGGCGTCGACGCCTTCAGCGCCTCGTACCAGACGTGACCCGGCGCCTCCCACGCATTACCGCCGACGCCGACCGCGGCGAGATAGAAGGCTCGGTTAGGAATGCCGGAATTGATGTGGACGCCGCCATAATCGCCGTCGTCCGTATTCGGCAGCTGGACATAATGCGCCATGTCGGCCGGCTGAGGATCCTTGCCCAGCTTCGGATTATCGTAGGCGGTGCCGGGCGCCTTCATCGATCGAAGCGCGTCGCCAGCGGTGCCGGGAGTAAAGATTTCCGGCCCGATCAGCCAGTCGGCCTGCTCGGCGGTCTGGCCGCTGTGCCATTGCTTGACGAGCGAGCCGAACACGTCGGAGACGGACTCGTTCAGCGCACCGGGCTGGTCGTGATATTCGAGGCCGGCGACATTCTCCGTGACGCCGTGGGTGAGCTCGTGGCCGATCACGTCGAGCGCGCCGGTGAAATCGGTGAAGATCACCCCGTCGCCGTCGCCGAACACCATCTCCTGCCCGTCCCAGAAGGCATTGTTATACTTCACGCCGCGATGGACGTAGCCGTCGAGCCGCATGCCCTTGTCGTCAATCGAATCGCGGGCGAACACCGTCTTGTAGAAATCGCGGGTCGCGCCGAGGCCATCGAAGGCATTGTTGACTGATGCGTCGCTCGAACTCGGACCCTGCTCGGTCCGGACGATCACGGCATCGGTAAGCTGGGTGCTGTGCTTCGCATCGTAGATCGTGCGGCGCCCGGCTGAGGGGCTGGTGGCAGTAGCGCCCGCGAGCCCGCGCACCGCACGCTCGCCGCGCAACCGCTCCGTCGACAACCAAGTGCTGAGCGCGACGCGACGCACGTCCGGGTCATCGTTTTCGAGCAACTTGCGCAGCATGTGCGGAGGAACGATGCAATTAACGCAGCGGCAGGTCCGTCTCATGCGCCCTCCAGTGGGTTCAACGGCATAAGCTCCCGATTGGCGAGGCTCTGCCTGAAGGCGGGGCAAGTCAAGTAGCGGGCGCGCCGCTAGCCGGCGACCGGCAGCTTCGGCGTGCCGTCGGACTCGAACTCGATGGGCCCGTAGGCGATCACCACGTCCAGCGTCAGCCGGCCGTACAAATGCGGAAAGTGCTGGCCGCCGCGCGAGACTTCCCAACGTACAGCCTCGCCCAGCGCGTCGAGATCGATCGCTGCGATGGCGAGATCGGTGCGGCCGGCAAAGTGCCGCGCGAGAGTTTCCCCGACCTGCGCGGCAGTCGACAAGTGGATATAGCCGTCCGCGCGGTCGACGGCGGCACCCGCGAAGCTGCCCTCCTCCAGCTCGCCGAGTTCGGCGGTGGTCAATATCTTGTAGGCGATCGCTTCGGTCATCGGCTTCCTTTCCACAGCATCCGGATCATTTTCTACAGCACTTCGCCGAACATGAACCAGAGCAGCGCCAGTCACGCTGCGAAGGCGGTCGCGGCGATCAGCCACGGGTGCGCTCCGGACCAGTCCGGGCGCGACAATTCCTCGTGTTTCATCCTTGCTGGTCCAGTCATCATATTGGGTGCGAACGACAACTAAAAACTCCGCGGTGCGCGCGTCATGACGGGTTTATCAGCGTGCCTCCGCCAAGACCACCGCGTGAACGGCCGATATCCGCAACGGCTCGCTCGCCCGCGACAGACCATCTCGTCAGCGGATCGGCGACGATCAAGGCGCCAACCCCGCCAGCGCTTTGCTTAATATTGCCGGATCGGCCATTTCGATGCTGCCGCACGTTGCCAGCTCGCCAATATCCAGTTGGCAGACTGCTTCTTCAATCTGTCCAGAGGTGATCGACAGGCTGTAACATATCGGGAACCAAGATTAATGTAGATTTCTATTGCCATATATAGATCGCGTATTATGTGGGCGGGAGCCCCCGAAGGAGACGTGTAAATGGCCGAAGAGTATAACTTGGTCGAGATGACCATCGAAGTGGTCGCAAGCTATGTCGCACACAACAATTTGCGTCCCGATGACGTGCCCGCGTTCATCGCCCAGACCCATGCGGCGATCGCCGCGCTGACCACGAGCGAGCCCGAGGAGCCGGAAGTCGCAGCCGACGCCGCGCCCGCCCACGAGCCGGCCGTGACGGTCCGCAAGAGCCTCGCCTCGCGCGACCACATCATTTCGCTGATCGACGGCAAGCCCTACAAGACCTTGAAGCGGCATCTTTCCCGCCATGGTCTGACGCCGGCCGAATATCGCCAGCGTTACGGGCTCAAGTCCGATTATCCGATGACTGCGCCGGCCTATTCGGAGCATCGCCGCGAAGTCGCCAAGACGCTCGGTCTCGGCCGCAAGCCGAAAGCCGCCGAACCCGCCCCGGCCCCCGAGCCCGAGCAGGAAGCCGCGCCGGAGCCGGTGAAGGCAAAGCGCGGCCGCAAGCCCGCCGCCGCTGCCGCCGAGGCACCGGCGGCTCCCGCGAAGCGCGGCCGGCCGCGCAAGGTGGTTGCCGAGGAAGCGGCGCCCGCCCAGCCGGAGCCGATGTTCGACTAGCCGACCCGTCCGGCGCCGCCGCCCAATCTTCCGGTGGCGGTGCCGGACCGATCCGGGCTCCTCTTCCGCGCCAGGCGCGGCCAGCCGGCACGGGAGAGGATAATGACCGCGACGATCCCCTCGGCTTGCGACGAGGCCGCAGCGCTGGCCCATGGCGGCGAAGCGGTCCGGCACCCGCGCTGGACGCTCGTCGCGACGATGCTGGCCTCCAGCCTCGCCTTCATCGACGGCTCGGTCGTCAACGTCGCCTTGCCCGCTATCGGCCGCAGCTACGGCGCGCACGCCGCCGACCTGCAATGGACGATCAACGCCTATCTGTTGCCGCTGTCGGCGCTGCTGATGATCGGCGGCGCGGCCGGCGACCATTTCGGCCGGCGGCGAATGCTGATCGGCGGCATCGCCGTCTTCGCCATCGCCTCGATCGGCTGCGCCGTCGCGCCGACGCTGGCCGTGCTGCTCGCCGCCCGTGCCCTGCAGGGTGTCGGCGCGGCCGTGCTGATGCCGAACAGCCTGGCGATATTGGGCAACGCGTTCACCGGCGAGGCGCGCGGCCGGGCGGTCGGCACCTGGGCCTCGGCAGGCGCGATCGCGAGCGCGGTGGGGCCGCCGCTGGGCGGCTGGCTGGTCCAGGCGGTCGGCTGGCGGACGATATTCTTCCTGAACGTGCCGGTCGCCGCCGCCGCGATGCTGATCGCGTGGCGCCATGTCGCCGAAAGCGGGGAAGGCCGGCAGCCGCTCGACTGGCGGGGCGCCGCCCTCGCCACGATCGCCCTCGGCGCGCTCACCTGGTCGCTGACCCTGTGGTCGAGCACGCACCGGATGAACCCGGCGAGCTCGGCCGGCCTGGTCGGCGGCCTCGCCGCGCTCGGCCTGTTCCTGCTCGTCGAGCATCGCCGCGGCGAACGTGCGATGATGCCGCTCAGCCTGTTCGGGTCTCGTCCGTTCGTCGGCCTCACGCTGCTCACCTTCCTGCTCTACGGCGCGCTCGGCGGGCTGATCCTGCTGTTGCCCTACCTGCTGATCGTCGGCGGCGGCTATTCGCCCGTGCAGGCGGGGCTCGCCCTGCTTCCTTTCTCGATCACGATCGGCTCCGCTTCCCGGCTGATGGGCCGCGTGACCGAGCGGATGGGGCCGCGCTGGCCGCTGACGCTGGGGCCGCTCGTCACCGCCGCCGGTTTCGCGCTGCTCGTCCGCGTCGAGCCGGACGCGGGCTATTGGGCAAGCGTGTTCCCGGCGATGGTGGTGATCGCGATCGGCATGGCGGGCGCGGTGGCGCCGCTCACCACCGCCGTCCTCTCCTCGGTCGACGGTAGCCATACCGGCACCGCCTCGGGCTTCAACAGCGCCACCGCCCGCACCGGCGGCCTAATCGCGACGGCGCTGGCCGGCGCGGTGATCGCGCGCACTGGGACGGCGCTCACCGCGGCCTTCCACGCCGGCGCGCTGATCGGGGCCGCTTTGGCCTTCGCATCCGGCGCGATCGCGTTCGCGACGCTCGCAAACGCGCGGGCGCCGGACCCCTGATCGCCTGATGTGCGTTAAGGCGGCTCATTGTTTAAGGAGCCGGCCTTGATGGAGCTTGCCGAAAAGGCGACCGCGCTGCACGGCGACGAACCGGCGGCGTCCTCCGCCCAGGGACGCGCCGACCGTCGCGAACTCGCTTTCATCGCCGTCGAACGCACGCGCATGCCGATGATCGTGACCAACCCGCGTGAGCCGGGAAATCCGATCGTTCTCGCAAACCAGGCGTTTCTCGATCTCACCGGCTATGGCTCGGACGAGATAATCGGCCGCAATCCACGCTTCATGCAGGGGCCAGGCACCAGCGCCGACGATCGCGACGCCCTGCGCGAAGCGATCGCAGCCGAGCGTGAGACGGTCGTCGAACTCCTGAACTACCGCAAGGACGGCTCGACCTTCTGGAACCAGCAGTTCATCAGTCCCGTCCATGACGATGACGGCAACCTCCTCTATTTCTTCGGCTCGTCACTCGACGTGAGCCGCAGCCGCGACGCGGTGACGCTCGAGGCTGCCGAGCATCGCCTGCTCAAGGAGGTCGACCACCGCGCCAAGAATGCGCTCGCGATCGTCCAGGGCATCGTCCGCCTAAGCTGCGCAGACGATCCGGAACGCTATGCCCGCGCGGTGCAGCGGCGCGTCGACGTGCTCGCCCGCGCCCACGGCCTGCTCGCCGACTCCGGCTGGCGGGAGGTGTCGCTGCCGCGCGTGCTCGCCAGCGAAGCGGCGCTGCACGGGTCACGGCGGGTCTGCGGGGCGGGCGCTGACGTCGGGGTGCGCCCTGATCGGGTGCAGCCGCTCGCGCTCCTTCTCCACGAATTCGCCGCCAACGCGTCGGACCACGGTGCGCTCTCGGCGGACGGGGCGGTGAATGTCGAATGGCATGTCGACGAGGCGCGCAGGCGCCTGATCCTGACATGGCGCGAGAGCGGCGGTCCGATTCCGAGCCCCGACCCGGCGCCCGGGTTCGGCCTGACGATGATCCGGTCGATCGCCGAGCGCCAGCTCGGCGGTGCGGTCAATTTCGATTTTCAGCCGGCGGGGCTCGAAGCGCTGATCGAAATCCCCGCCTGAGCCGGCGCATCGCGGCCATCTGCGTGTTCAACGCCCGGGCGGGCGGCGCAGGCCGTCGTCATAGGTGAGATCGGTAGTGCCGTTGGCTGGAAGCGTCACGCGCCAGGTCTGGACGCCGTCGATCCGCTCCAGGGGCATCGAGGCATGCTTGAACGTCGGGCTTACGGACGCGCCGAGCGCAACCTCCACCGTTGCCGGCGCGTCGTTGGCATTGGTCAGCGTCACCCGCATCCCGTCGGCATCCGACTTCTGCTCGGCGACGACCTGGCGGCTGATCCCCGCCGCTATAGTCACCCGCTCGCCGATCGCGGTATCGCCCAGCGTTCCGGTGCCGAGCAGGAGCGGGCCGGCGCCGCGCTGCGCGTAGAGCGCGGTCGATCCGCTCGGCAGCGGCAGGCCGAGCCCGGCTGCGGTCTCGTTGCGCAGCCGCAGCGCGATCCGCGCCGGCGCGGCACTGACCAGCTGGCCCGGATATAGCGCGATGCGATAGATTCGCTCGAAAGGCACCTTGCTGCGCGCCAGCAGCGCCACCTGCTTCTGCCCGCTTGCGGCGATGCTTACCCGCTCCGGCACGCGATACAGCTTGAGGTCGCCAAGATCCTCGGGGGGAGGAGGTGGCGGCGGTGGCGGAGCCGGCGGCGGAGCCATCGCGATTGGCGCGAACTGCACCATGTCGGCCCGCCGCGCGGTGACGACAATTTCTTCGATGATCTCCTCGCGCAGGTCCGACGTCGTCGTGCCGAGCGGGTAGCAGCGCAGTTCCAGCGCTGCCGCCGCCTCGGCGAACCGAGCCACCGGCTGCCGCTCCAGCCGGCCGGCGACCGCCTGGGTCTGGGCGTTGGCAAATCCCTCGCGATTGCCGTTGGCGAGCGTCAGCCAGGCGAACAGATCGAGCGTGCGGCCGTCCGGCGCCAGTGTCGCCACATAGCTCGCGCTCCAGTCGAACGCCGACGCGAGATAGGAGAGCGTGACGGTGACACGAGCCGTCCTCGGGTTGCGGGTAAGCACGCTGAGCGTCGGCTTGGCCGACAGGCCGGGCGGCACGCGATCGTAGCGGAGCCCCTCGCCCAGTCCCGAGCAGCCGAGCGCCTCGACGCCGCTCGCGGTACGCACGACCACTCCGCCGGCCGGCCCGGCGACGATCTCGGCATCTTCCTCACGGGTAGTGCCGCTCGCCTTGTCGGTGCGGCGCAGCGTCACGCGCCCGCCGAGCGTCCCGTCGACCAGCGCCGCCGGGGAGAGCAGCCGCGCGTCGCGGTTCTTCTCGACGGTCCCGCCGGGCAGGCCGTCGACGATCGCGCTCGCCGGCACGATCCCGCCGGCGACCCCCTCGAACCGGATCGTGGCGTCGCCAGCCGGCAGCGTCACCCGCCGCGTCTCGGTGACCAGCGCGAAGCCGCCGAGATAGCCGAGATTCATGCGCTGCTGGCGGCCGCGCGACGGATCGCGATAGACCGTGACAGACAGGCGTTCCGGCGCACGCGAGACCACCGTCACCGGAACCGACGCGGCGAGCAGCGCCGCCAGGGCGATCATCAGAATCGCGTCTCGAAGGTCGCGGTCACGTCGGTCTTGCCGTTGCCCGCGACGGGCACGGACCAGGTGACCGCATCGGCATCCGTGCGCTTGCTCTTCAGGGTCTCGCTGACGAGCTTGGTGTCGGCGAACCACCAGGCGATGCCGCCCTGGACCAGATCGACCGTCACCGGCCTCGCCCGCGCATTGGTGACTGTGTAGCGCATCGTCGTGCGCCAGCGCGTCGGGCTCAGCCGGTCGCGCGAGACGATCGTCGGCTGCACCTTCACGTCGAAGGCATCGCCGGTCTTCAGCGCCAGCGTCGATCCCTGCGGGGTATGTTCGATCCGGTTCTCGCCGACGAACTGCGCCTGGCCGCGCTGGTCGCGCATGTAGACGCGCACCGTGCCGGCGGGGAGCGCGTCACCCAGTCCGCCCTTGGCCGCGTTGGAGAAGCGCAGCACGCTGGCCGCGCTCTGCGGCTCCTCGGCGCTGCCCAGCCAGGCGTTGCGATACTCGTAGCCGCTGCTGGCCGCCGCGCCCTTCACGTCCAGGAAGCTCACTTGCTTGGTCTGTTTGTCGGAGATCGTCGTCCGCTCGGCGAGCGGATAGACGTAGAAGTCGCCGAGCTGCTCGCGCGCCGCCGTCTCGGTGCCGGCAGCCTCCAGCGACGCGCGGCGCGGGCGCATCGGCCGCATCCGGTCCCCGTCGTCGTCCGAGCCGACCTCGCCTGCTACCAGCAGGGTGCGGGCCTGATTGAAGGTGGTGCCGGTCGAATTGGTAAGCGTCACCCAGCCCTGCACGTCGATCGTGCCGGCGGCGGCGTCGAACAGGGCGACATAGTCGGCGCTCCAGCCGAGACCGGCGGTGAGATAGGAGAGCGCCGCCGTGCGCTCGCCGCCGCGTTCGGCCGCCAGCGTCACCGACAGGGTCGGCCGCGCCCGCAGCGAGGGCGGCACATGGTCGAAGATGGCGCGGACCGGCAGGCCGTCGTCGCGCAGCACCTCGATCTTGCCGCCGACCTCGAGCACCACGCCGCCGTTCACCGCGAGCACCGTGGCGCGCTCGCGCGTTTCGGCGCCGCTCCCGGGATTGGTGCGGACGATCGTGATCGTTTCGCCGACCGCCTTCTCCATCAGGCTCGACGGGCTGAGCAGGTCATAGTCGAAATTCTGCTCGACGACCGACGTGCCGGCAGCCACGAGGCCGACCGTCTCGGGGCGGATCTTGGCGCTGACGTCCGGGAAGGGCTGGACGCTACGACCCTGCGGCAGCGTGATCCGGCGGACATCCTGCACCAGGCCGAGATCGTTGGTGTAGATCGTGACCGCAACGTCGCCCTGCGCGCTCGCCGCCGCCGGCTCTGGCAGGGCGGGCTGGGCCTGCGCCATTGCCGAGGCCGACACCAGCCCCAGCAGCATCCAACCGCGCATCCTCATCCCCTTCCTTGTTCGTCTTCTTACACCCGGCGGACGGACGCCCATGCGAGCCCGCCGAGCAGCAGCGCGAACGGCAGCATCGACAGGAGGTCCGCCTGCGCACCGGCGAAGAACGGGTTGTTCGCCGTCATCGCATGCGTGACGCGCTCGTTGAAGCCGCTCAGCACGCCGGCAAGGAAGGCGATCACCACCCCGGCGATCGCGCCGCCCGCGATATAGCCGGACGCCATCAGCACGCCGGGGCCGCGATCGCCCTCGGCGGTCAGCGCCTCCTCGCTCAGGCCGGCATTGCGAGGCCGCAGCCGCAGCCGCCGATCGGCAAACCAGCGCACCAGCCCACCGAACAGGATCGGCGTCGACGAGGAGAGCGGCAGATAGACGCCGACCGCGAAGGCGAGCGAATGCACCCCCGCCATCTCGAGGACGATGGAGATCCCGACGCCCAGCAGCACCAGCGTCCACGGCAGCTGGCCACCGAGGATGCCCTTGATGATGTACGATATCAAAGTCGCTTTCGGCGCGTCGAACTTGGCGACATGGGTACCATCCGGCCGCTCGCGGTGGGTGCCGTTGATGCCGGGATCGACCAGGTAGCGCGGGTGGCCGGCGCCATCGAGCAGGTAACGGCCGGACGGCAGGCCGACCTCGTCTGGCTTGTGCCAGGCGCGATAGTCGGCGCGGTCGCTTGGCGCTTGCGGGCCGGCGATGTGCTCGACGGGGAGCGTCGCGAGCAGCGCCGGCGGCACCGTCACCTGCGCCGCCGCGGCCGGCGCCACCGGCGCATAGACGGTGCCGGCATTGTTGAGCGCGAGCAGGATCGGGCCGAGCAGCAGTGCCGAGCAGAGCGTGCCGAAGATGATCGCGATCTGCTGCGACCGCGGCGTCGCGCCGACGAGGAAGCCGGTCTTGATGTCCTGGCTGGTCGCGCCGCCGTTGGAGGATGCGATGCAGACGATCGCGCCGACAGACAGCGCGGTGACGAAATAGCCCGGCCCGGTCCAGCCGAGCGCGAGGAAGATCAGGCAGGTCAGCAGCAAGGTCGCGACCGTCATGCCCGAGATCGGGTTCGAGCTCGATCCGATCTCGCCGGTCAGCCGCGACGACACGGTGACGAACAGGAACCCGAACAGCAGGATCAGGATCGCGCCGACAAAGTTCATGTGGAGCGAGCGCGCGGCGAGGATCGCAACGACGAGGCCGATGCAGCCGAGCGCGACGAAACGCAGCGGCAGGTCCCGGTCAGTGCGCGGGCGGAGCCCGGCGACGGCGACGCTCGCCCCGCTGCGGGCGTTCGCGACGCCGCCGACGAGCCCCCGCCAGATCATCGGCAGCGACCGGAACAGGCTGATGATGCCGCCTGCCGCCACCGCGCCCGCGCCGATATAGAGCACATAGGCGCCGCGTACGTCGTCCGGGGTCATCGTCGCGATCGGTGTCGTGCCCGGCGCAAGCACGGCGTTGCCGCCGAAGAACAGGATCGCCGGGATCAGCACCAGATAGGCGAGCACACCGCCGGCGCACATCGTGGACGCGATGCGCGGGCCGATGATGTAGCCGACCCCGAGCAGCTCGGGCGAGATCTCTGCGGACAGCGATCCGCCGGCGAGCGGCCGGCCCAGGATCTTCTCCGGCACGTCCTTCCACAGGTGGAAGGCGGTCATCGCCACCTTGTAGGCCAGACCGATGCCGAAGCCGGCGAAGATCGTCGCCGCGCCCGACGTCACCGCCGCGGTATCGGGATCCTCGCCGCGGGCATCGGCGGCGATCCTGCGCTCGGCCGGGGTCGCCGCCGCCTTCAACACCTCGGCGCAGGCGGTGCCCTCCGGATATTTGAGCTTGCCGTGCTGCTCCACGATCAGCGCGCGGCGGAGCGGTATCATCATCAGGATGCCGAGCACGCCGCCCAGCACGGCGACCAGGATCACGCGGGTCACCTCGAGATCGAAGCCGAGGATCAGGATCGCCGGCATCGTCACGCCGACGCCGAACGCGAGCGATTCCCCCGCCGACCCTGCCGACTGGACGATATTATGCTCGAGGATGGTCGCGCCGCGATGACCGAGGCGGGAGAGCAGCCGGAACAGCGTGACCGAGATCACCGCCACCGGGATCGAGGCGCTGACGGTGAGCCCGACCTTGAGCACCAGATAGAGCGACGAGGCGCCGAACACCATGCCGAGCAAGGTGCCGACGATCAGCGGCAGCGGCGTCAGCTCGGGCAGGATCACCGATGCGGGAATGAACGGCCGCGCACCGGCGGCAACCGATGGTTCCTCGGCGGCGACGATGTCCGGAAAATCCCGCGTCTCGATCGTTGCCGTCACGCCTGCGCTCCCGCCGCGGAATGCGGACGCTCCCGGCATAACAAGGGCACCGCCCCGCCGCCAGCCACTCGCCGCCAGAGGCCGCGGTTCGGCCCGGTGGCCGCGAGTATCGGCACTGACCTCAGGCCGGCTGGTACGCCCTGGCGCCGGTCTGCCAGAGCAGGAAGACGTACGTGTCCGCCGCCTCGCGGTCCTGCTGTGCCCGGGTCGAGCCGACGCCGTGGCCAGCGTCATAGTCGACGCGCAGCAGGACCGGCTTGCCCGAGCTCGACGCCGCTTGCAGACGCGCGGTCATCTTGGCGACGTGGAACGGCGCGACGCGCGGATCGGTAACCCCCGTCGTCAGCAGCACCGCGGGATAGGGCGTGCCGTCCTTCACCGCCTGGTAGCTGTCGATCGACTTCAGCGCGCGATAGCCCTTCTCCGTGGCGATCGCGCCCCATTCCGGCTCCTCGCCATAGCCGTTCTGCTCGACGACGTAGCGCAGCGGATTGGACCAGCCGACGCCGTCGATCACGGCGGCGAACAGGTCCGGCCGCTCGGTCAGAGCGCGGCCGACGGTGATCCCGCCGGCCGAACGTCCACCGATCGCGAGGTGCGCGGGCGCGGTGTATTTCCGCGCGCACATGTCCTCGCAGACCGCGATAAGGTCGCGCCAAGTGTTCGGCTTGTTCTCGAGCTGGCCGGCCTTGTGCCATTCGCGGCCATATTCGCCGCCGCCGCGAACATTGGCGTAGCCGACGATCGCGCCGGCATCGATGAGCGCGAGCTGCCGCGACTGGAAGGCCGGGGTGTAGGCGGAGAGGCCATAGGAGCCGTAGGCCGACACCCATGCCGGGGCGCGGCCGTCGAGCTTCAGCCCCTTCCGGTAGACCAGCGTGTACGGGATCTTCACGCCGTCCTTTGCTGTCGCGAAGAAGCGCTTCACCTCGTAGCCGCTGACGTCGATCGGCGGCTTCGGGGTGAGCCCGGTATCGGCGAGCCTGCCGATGCCATCGACCGACCAGATCGCCGTCGGGGTCAGCCAGCCGGAGAGCGAGAACAATGCGCCCGGTTCCTCGGCGCTGGTGAAGAGCGTGCCAATCGTGCCGTCGAACGGCAGCGCGATCTCGCTGACCGTGCCGTCCGGCGCCAGCCGGCGCAGGCGGCTGATGCCGCCGTCCATGATCTTGAGGTAGAGGCCATCGGCGGCGCGGGCGATGTCCTCGATCACCAGCGGGCCCTGCGGCACGATCTCGGTCGCCGTCGCGATTGCGGGCGCGGCCGCGCTCGTCCTGACGATCCTCCCGCGCGGCTTCCCCTTGTTGACGAGCAGGTAGATGTCGTCGCCGACGATCTCGGCACCGGTCGCTTCGTCGTCGAAGGTGGCGACCGGCACCCATTTGGCCGTGCCGGCGACCGCATCCGCCAGCGGCGCCACCAGCATCCGCGCCTCCGGGCGGACATCGCCAAGGCCGAGCAGCGCGTATCGCGAGCCCGGAAAGGTGAAGATATAGGGCGCCTGGATCTTCTCGTAGACGACGTCGGCGACCATGCCGCGCTTCATCAGGATCGGATCGGACGCCGGATCGGTGCCGACGCGGTGGAAACGCGCCTGGCTGTCGAGGAACCGCTCCGGCGTGTCGACCTTGCCGGTGAGCTGGTTGTAGAAGAAGCCGCTGCCGTCCTCGAGCCATTGCGGGTTCGCCGCCTGCGTGTTCGGGATGCGATCGGCCAGGTCGCGGCCATCGGCGACGGTGAGGATGTGGAGGAGCGAATCCTCGCTGCCGTCCCGCGACAGGCCATAGGCGACGCGGGAACCGTCGGGCGACGCCCGCCACCAGTCGAGCGAGACATGGCTGGTCGGCCCGCTGAGCGCGATCGGATCAACCAGCACGCGATCGCGGCCGTCCTCGCGCACGAACAGCTTGAAGTTGTCGGCGCCGAGCGGCCGCTGCTGGAAGAACAGCCGGCCTCCGGCACGCTGCACCCGGCCAGTCGAGACGGTGTCGCCGGAAAGCTGCTGAATGCGCTTCAGCATCGCCTCACGACCGGGCAGCGCGTCGATGACGGTGCGCGTGCGGTCGTTCTGCGCCTTCAGATAAGGCAGCCAGTCGGGATCCTTGTCGTTCTCCATCCAGCGGTAGGGATCGCTGAGCGTCTCGCCGAAATAGCTGTCCTTGACGACCGCGACACGCGCGACCGGCGCCGGCGGCACCTTCATCGCCGTGGCCGCCCAGGCCCGCGCCGGCACGATCGCCAGCGCCAGGCTGGCGCCCGCCGTGCCGAGCATCGTCCGCCGATCGATCCCCTGTCTCATCCGGTCAATTCCCCGCAACATCGCCGCCGCCGAATAGAGCCCGCCCGGTCGGACTTGGCAAGGCGGCTAGGGCAAGGCGCTAGGGGAAGTCGCGCAGTCGCGGCGGCGCGGCGAGCCGGTAGCTCGCGCGCAGGTGATCGGCGACATGCTCCCAGTCGGTAGCGGGCGGCGCGACGTCGATCGCGATCCAGCCGGACGGGCCGATATAAGCGGGCCAGCTATAGAGCTCCGGGTCGCTCGCGATCAGCATGTCCTGCTCGTCCCGGCCACCGGTCCGGACGCATACGATGGTGGCGCCGTCGCGATGATGGTCGTGGCGGAAATAGGCGAACATCCTGCCGGCGACGTGAAAGGCCGGGCTGCCGTGCGACAGCTTTTCGGCCGCCTCGGGCAACGCCAGTGCGGCGCTGCGCAGCGCCGCCAGCGCCGCTTGCGGATCGGGGCTGAGCATCTTCCTTCCCCCTTTCGGACAGTGTGAAGGACGCGCGCCGCTTCCTTTTCGTTCCCGTCGCCGTCGGGCTCGGCTATGGCGCTGGCGATGGGGTATTTCCGGATTCCGGCGACGCAGGGTGCGCGCCTCGCTCTCGCCGCGCTGGTGCTGGCGATCGTCGCCGCGGCGGCGCGATTTCGCCTTTCCGGGATATTGATCCACCCCCTGTGGCTGGACGAGGCGTACAGCGCCTATGCCGCCGCGCATGGCTGGCGCTTCCTCTGGGAGGTGGTGCCGCGCTACGAGACGCATCCGCCTTTCTATTACTCGCTGCTGCGGCTGTGGACGCTCGTGTTCGGCGATACGCTCGGCGCCCTGCGCTCGCTCGGCCTTGCGGCATCGTTCCTCACGCTGCCGGTGGCGGTGCTCGCCGGTCGCGAGCTCGGGCGGATCGCACAGCCCGGCCGGCCGGTCCTCGCCGTTCCGCTGGCCGTCCTGCTGCTCGTCGCGGTCGCTCCCTATCCGGTCGCGATGGCGCACGAGGTGCGGCCCTATCCGCTGCTGATCCTCGTCTATGCGATCGCCTGCCTGGCGCTGCTGCGCATCGGCCGGCAGACCGCCGACGGCACGCCGCTGCCGGCGCGCAGCCTGACCGTCTACTTCGTCTGCCTCGCGCTCGTCCTGTGGCTGCACAATCTCGGGCCGCTCTACGCCGTGGCGATGACGCTCGCGCTGGCCGTGCTGGTGGTCCGCCGCGGCCTAACCCGGCGCGACTGGCTGCTGCTCGTCGGCGGCAACGTCGTCGTCGGCCTGATCTATCTGCCCGCCTTCCTGATCCTGGTCGACCAGGCGCCAACCTGGGTGCATTCCACCTGGCTGAAGTTCACTACGGTCGGCCTGCGCTGGCGGCTTGCCGCGATCTACCTGGTGCCGGCGGCGAGCGCAGTGCTGGAAGCGGCGCTGCTGCTGGCGCTGGCGCTGCTCGCGCTGGTCCGGAGCGACGGCGAGCGCCGCGCCGCTACGGCGCTGCTGCTGCTGGCGATCGTGCCGGTGGCGCTGTCGGTGGCGATCTCGCTCCGGCTGTCGCCGGTGTTCATCGAGCGGACGATGAGCCCGGTGGCGATCCCGGCGCTGCTGCTGATGGCGGCCGCGACGGGCGGACGCGGGGGCTGGCGTTGGCCGGCCTGGGCAGCGCTGCTCCTGATCGCCCAGCAGATGACGGTGATCGACTGGCACCGCTCGCCCGGCCGCGTGCCGCAGGACTGGTATCGCGCCGTCCGCTGGCTGGCCCCCCGCTTCCGGCAAGGCGACATGGTGTTCGCCTATCCGAACGAGGGCGCGCTCCCGTTCAGCTATGCGATGCGCGACCTAGGGCTCAGCTTGCCGACCCGGCCGATCCCGACCGCGGTGCCGTCGATCGGCGTCGGCGGCTGGTATCCCACCGGCAGCCGCGGCGTCGTGTCGCTGCCGCGCGACCGGCTGCGCGCCATCGCCCAGGGCCCTGCGGCGCGCGCGGTGCCGACGATCTGGCTGCTGCGGCTGGGCGAGACCGCCTATGACAAGGGCGACGTCTTCCTCGACGAACTCGGCCGCGATCGCGTCGAGGTCGGCCATTATGACGCGGAGCCGATCGACATCGTCGGACTGCGACGGGACCCGGACAACGCCGATCGGAAGCGATGACCCGGCAACCGGAGACGCCGATCGAGACGGGTTAATCCGAAACGGGGATTTTACTAAACGTCATTGAACCGCGTGATCCTCGAGCAAGATGATGCGCGAAGCGAGCGCGCCGTGTTTGCGCCGTTCCGGCTCGAATGCACGATCTGCATTGACACCGTCCACTGCTCTTTACAATTTGTTAAGATGATCCTGCGCTGCTTACTTGGCCTCCACACGCCGCGTCTCGAACCTCCGAGCATGAAGTGCGGGTTCGACGTCAGCGCATGCCAGCACTGCGGCACGGAGCTGACCCGCGCTACCGGGTTCAGATGGCGCGCCATCAAGGTCGCTGATCGTTGATGTCCGACGATTGTACCGCCGCGCACCGCGCCCCGCGTCTGATAGCGCAATGCAAAGGGGCTGGATCGATCGACAGACCGGTGTAGAAACGATCCGGTTGCGGTCGGCCGATGGCCACGATCTGACGTGAGACGAAGGCGGAGGCGTGATGCTCCGCCGCAGTAGCGTACCAGGAACGTCCGCCTGCATGGCGCCTGCCTGCATGCCCGTTGCTTGACAATGTCCGTGTCGTTTCGGCTGACTTGCATCCGTAGGGGGGGGAAGCATTGCCATGATCGGTCCGTCGCGCGCGAAGTTTGCTCTGTCCGCCTTGCTGATCTGCCTCGGCGGCTGCGCGACCAACGATCTGCGCATCGAATATGCCGGCGACGTTGCGGCCAAGGGCAAGGTCGCGGCCGCCGCCTCGCGCGACTTCCTGGTGAAGGCGGACGAGACCCGGGTCGCGTCGAACGTCGACCTGATCGCGATCGATCCGGCGTGCGTCCCCAACAATGCCTATGTGCGGCTTCAGCCGAAGCTGCAGGCGTTCAAGAACCCGGACAATCCGCCGCGGGGCTGGCTGTGCGCGCCGGCGCAGGCGGCGGGCATCACCTACCCGCGCCCCTTTTCGCTGGCGCCGCTCGGCAGCGAGCTCGAACCGACCTTCGTGCTGATCGACGCGCTCGGCGCCTATTCCGCGGCGCTGACGGAGATCGTCGACGACCAGGGTCCAGACCCGGTCAAGGACCTCACCGATGCGTTAGGACTGGCGCGCTCCGCCGACGGCCTCCTCCACGCGCTCACCGGCGGCGAAACGCGCGTTCCCGCAGCGGACGACCCGCGGGTCAAGGCGGTTACCGGCTTCATCCAGTTCATCGTCGATCTGCAGACCGCGCAGGACAAGGTGAAGCGTCTCAATCAACTGACCCACAGCAGCGACGGAAGCGCCGACATCATCAAGGCGTTGCGCGATCATCTCGCGGCCTGGGAACTGAGCCGCCGCGCCGACGAGGGGCTGCGCTTCGTGCTCGCGGGCGTGCTGATCCGCCAGGCGCAAGCGGCCGAGCCGTCGCTCCCGGCGGCCAAGCGGCGCGAGTTCGCGCGATCCTATTATGATCGCGCGGCGGCGGGCATCACGTCCGCCAAGCTGAAGCCAGCGCTCGATGCGGCGCTGGAGGAGGTGGCGGCTACCGACGCCGACCTGCGCCGCGTGCTGATGGAGCATCCGAAGCTCAGCGACGCGGAACGGCGCGAACTCGCCCAGATCACGCGCGAGCGCCTCGCCCGCGCTTTCGACACGCTCACCCAGCTCGTGCTGGCGTTCAAGGGACCATGACGATGGCGACGAAGGACAAGCTCAGAGGTGCGTTCGGCAGCCTTTCGGACACGCTCACGTTCCGGTTCGACCCGAGCTTCCCGGAGCATCTCGTGGCACGCTGGGTGGCGGTGATGACGCATGCGGCGGCGATCGCCAATCGCGTCGCCGCGTGGATCGAGCTGCCCGAGGACTCGGACGCGTTCGATGCGGTCGTCGCCGCGCTCGACAGCGCGGCCCACGCGCTCGTCATCGCCGCGACCGACGCCGAGCGCATCG
>CAXTTP010000006.1:19820-29137 GCA_964247195.1 uncultured Sphingomonadaceae bacterium | reverse complement strand
AGCAACGGACTTTTAATCTGTAGGTCCCGGGTTCGAATCCCGGCGAGCCCACCATCGCGCGGACTGCCTCATGCTCCCAGGAAGGGTGCGCTTATGGCCGGCACGGCGAACAAGGACGCAGAAGTCAGGACCACCGGGCTGCGCCGCATTGCCCCGACCCGGTTCATCCTCTTCGTCGTCGTCGCGGTCGCGGCGAGCGCGTTGCTGTCATCGCATGGCGGCTGGCAGCACGGCATCCTGATCGGCTTCGACATCGGCGCGGTGCTGTTCCTGCTCTCGCTTTATCCGCTGTTCCGCTGCCGCAACGCGGACGACATGCGCCGCCAAGCCGCGGCGAACGATGCCAACCGGGTGCTGCTGCTGATCGTCACCGCGGCGGTGACGATAGTCATCCTCGTCGCGATCGCGCTGGAGCTCGGCGGCAAGGGCAAGCCGGGGCCCGGGGCGATCGCGCTGGTGGTGGCCAGCCTCGCGCTCTCCTGGCTGTTCACGAACACCGTCTATGCGCTGCATTACGCGCATATCTTCTACCTCAAGGACGATGACGGGGAGGGAGATCGCGGCGGGCTCGACGTGCCCGGCACGCCCGAACCCGACTATTGGGATTTCATCTACTTCGCCTATACGCTCGGTATGACCTTCCAGACCTCCGACTGCGAAATCTGCTCCCGCCACCTGCGCCGGGTCGCGACCTTCCACAGCCTGATCGCGTTCGTCTTCAACATCGGCGTGGTCGCCTTCACGATCAACGTGCTCGGCTCGTCGGGCGGATGAGCCGGCGCGACGACAGCAAGGGCGACGCGCCCGGGGCGGTGGCGAATGCCTCCGCCATCGAGCAGGCGGACGTCGCGGTCGCCCGGGCGGTCGCGCCCTATCGGGAGACACAGGCAGTGCGCGCGCTCGGCTTCGTGAGCGAGCTTGCCGACCAGCCGCCGCTGATCACGATCTGCTCCGCCACGCTCGCCTGGGGCCTGCTCGGGGGCAACCGCCGTCTGGCCCGTACCGGCGCGAGGATGCTGGCGGCGGAGCTGCTGGCGACCGCGCTCAAGACCGCGGTGAAGCGCTCCGTCGATCGCACCCGGCCCAAGCTGCTGGTCGAGGAGGGGCGCTACGAGATGCGGCCGGGCCATACCCGTGGGAGCCCGATCAACAGCTTTCCCTCTGGCCACACCGCCGGCGCGGTGACCGTCGCCCGGGCGATCGCGCGCGACTATCCGGAACATGCCGCCGTCGCCTACGCCGGCGCGGCTGCGATCGCGGCGATCCAGATCCCGCGCTGCACGCATTATCCGTCGGACCTCGCCGCCGGCGCGGTGATCGGGGTCGCGGCGGAAGCCGTGGTGTCGCTGGTGCTGGGCCCAGAGCCCGACTGATCAGAGCCGCCGCACGCGCGCCCGGTAGGCCTCCGCGCCGAGCAGATCGGCGAGTTCGGCGCGGTCGGCGAGCGCAAGCCGGAAGAACCAGCCCTCGCCTTCCGGCGACATGTTCACCAGCGACGGCTCCGCTTCCAGCCGCCGATTGCCCTCGATGACGGTGCCGGTAAGCGGCGAGACGACGTCGGACGCAACCTTGATCGATTCGACGACCGCCGCCTCCCTGCCCTTGGCGAGCGCGGCCCCGTCGGGCGGCAGCTCCACGAACACCACGTCGCCGAGCTGGGCCTGGGCATATTCGGTGATGCCGACCGTCGCGATCCCGTCCACGACGGCGATCCATTCATGGTCTCGGGTGAAATAGAGCTCCATCGCGCCTCTCCCTTCCCGCAGGGCGATCGGTCCGAACGCTCGCCCGCGTGAAAGCTCAGCGCGTCGCGTTGTAGGCGAGCTGGTCCTGGTCCAGCTGGAAGCCGACCAGCAACTCGAAGCTCGCCTTCTGCACCGCGGCGCGCACCGCCGGATCGGCCAGCGGGTCGATCGAGGCGTCGGCGTCGGTCGCCTTGCGCTTGCGGGTGATGCGCTTCTCGATCGCGTCGGGCACCGTCGCCGCCGCGCGCGAAACCAGAGCGGTCGCGGTGCCGCTGCCGCTCGCCCGCAACTCGCCGGCGTTGAAGTGGATCGCGACCCGGCTCACCTCCTTCGACACGATCGCCGTGCCGCCGCGCACGACCGTCGCGAAATAGGGCAGCACGACGTCGCGGGCGGGGCCGGCGGCGTTGCGGCGCGCCTGGACGTCGAAGCTCGCGGTCGCCTGGATCTTGTCGCCGGCGTCGGTGCAGCTGCTGCGCATGTTGGTGATCGTGGCGACGACGTCGATCGCGCGCGCATCGCGGCTGGCCGGCGGATCGAACATCGTCACGTCGCCGGTATAGGCCGGCACGCCGATCGCGGGGCACGCCGAGCGGGTGACCCGGACGCCGCCGGTCTCGTCGAAATCGCCCGAGCTCTTGCAGGCGGCGACGATTAGGAGCGGCAGGCAGAACAAAGCAGGCTGGAAACGCGGCACCGGGCTAATCCTCGAACAGCCGGGCGGCAGGCAGCCGCCGGCGACGGCAGATCATAGGAACCGCCTTCCGCACAGGCAAGCAATCGCGTAGAGCGCGCGCTGATGAACGAACCCGCCGCCTCCGCGCTGCCGCCGTTGCGGCTGACGATCGCGGCACCGCGCGGCTTCTGCGCCGGTGTCGACCGGGCGATCCGCATCGTCGAGCTGGCGATCGCGAAGTTCGGCGCGCCGGTCTATGTCCGTCACGAGATCGTCCACAACCGCTTCGTCGTCGACGAGCTCAAGGCCAAGGGCGCGGTCTTCGTCGAGGAGCTGGACGAGGTGCCGGACGATGCGCCAGTGGTCTTCTCCGCGCATGGCGTGCCGAAAGCGGTGCCGCACAAGGCAGCCGAGCGGGGCCTCGCCTATCTCGACGCAACCTGCCCGCTCGTCTCCAGGGTCCACCGCCAGGCGGAGCGGATGGTCGAGCAGGGCCGCCATATCCTCTTCATCGGCCATGCCGGTCACCCGGAGGTGATCGGCACGCTCGGCCAGGTCCCTGCCGGCCACATGACGCTGGTCGAGACCGTGGCCGACGCCGAGGCGCTCGTGCCGGTCGATGCCGGCAACCTCGCCTTCCTGACCCAGACGACGCTTTCGGTGGACGACACCGCCGATATCGTCGCCGCGTTGCAGCGGCGCTTCCCGGCGATCCACGGGCCGCGCGGCGAGGATATCTGCTACGCGACCTCGAACCGCCAAGCCGCGGTCAAGGTGATCGCCGAGGCATGCGACGCGATGCTGGTGATCGGCGCGCCGAACTCCTCCAATTCGCTGCGGCTGGTCGAGGTCGCCGAGCGCGCGGGCGTGCGCGCCCGGCTGATCGAGCGCGCCGCCGATCTCGACTTCGCCTGGCTGGCAGGCGTCGGCACGCTCGGCATCACCGCCGGCGCGTCCGCGCCGGAATGCCTGGTGCGCGAGCTCATCGACCTCCTCGCGACCCGTTTCACGCTCGAGACGCGCGAGGTCACCACCGCGACCGAGACCGTCCTGTTCAAGCTGCCACGCAGTCTCGAACCCGCCTGAGCCCTGCCATGGCCGTCTATACGCATGTCTCGGCCGAGGAGATGGAGCGGCTGCTCGCGCGCTACGATGTCGGCAGCCTCGTCTCGGCAAAGGGCATCGCCGAGGGCGTCGAGAACAGCAACTTCCTCATCGAAACGACCGCCGGCCGCTACATACTGACGCTCTACGAGAAGCGTGTTTCGGCCGACGATCTGCCCTTCTTCCTCGCGCTCCTCGATCATCTCGCCCAGCGCGGCAATGCGGTGCCGCCGGCGATCGCCGACCGGGGCGGGACCAAGATCCAGACCGTCAACGGACGGCCGGCCTGTCTGATCGAGTTTCTCACCGGCGTATCGGTCTCGCACCCGACCGCCGCACAGGCGCGCGCCGCTGCTGCGGAGATGGCGCGGATGCATGCGAGCCTCGCCGATTTCGCCGGCACGCGGATCAACACGATGGGCATCGGCATGTGGCCCGGGCTGCTCGAACGCTGCGGCAGCGACCTCGACCGGATCGCGCCCGGCCTGTTCGATCGCGTCCGCGTCGCGCTCGATAGTGTCCGGACCGAATGGCCGTCCGGCCTGCCGGTGAGCGCGATCCACGCCGACCTGTTCCCCGACAACGTGCTGATGCTGGGCGATACGGTGACCGGGCTGATCGACTTCTACTTCGCCTGCACCGACATCCGCGCCTATGATCTCGCGGTGATGCACGGCGCCTGGGCGTTCGACGCCGCCGGCGCTCCCGCCGATGCCGGGGTAGGCCGCGCGCTGATCGAGGGTTACGAGGCGACGGTCGGGCTCTCGGCCGAGGAACGCGCGGCGCTGCCGGTGCTGGCGCGCGGCGCCTGCATCCGCTTCCTGCTCACGCGCGCGTGGGACTGGCTGAACACGCCCCCCTATGCGCTGGTGACGCGCAAGGACCCGCTCGCCTATCTGCGCCGGCTCGACTTCTACGACGAACATGGCGCGGGCCTGTTCGGATGAGCGAACTCCCCCAGGTCGAGATCGCCACCGACGGCGCCTGCAAGGGCAATCCCGGCCCCGGCGGCTGGGGCGCGCTGATCCGCTCCGGGAGCCATGAGCGCGAGCTTTCCGGCGGCGAGGCGGTAAGCACCAACAACCGCATGGAGCTGACCGCCGCGATCCGCGCATTGCAGGCGCTCAAGCGCCCGTGCCGGGTGACGCTCTCCACCGACAGCCGCTACGTGATGGACGGCCTGACCAAGTGGATCCACGGCTGGCGCAAGAATGGCTGGCGCACTGCCGACAAGAAGCCGGTGAAGAATGCCGAGCTGTGGCAGGAACTGCTCGATGCCGCGGCGCCGCACCGAATCGACTGGCTGTGGGTCAAGGGCCATGCCGGCCATCCTGCCAACGAACGCGCCGACAAGCTCGCCAGCGACGCCGCGCTGACCTTCATGCGTCGCTGAACCGGCCCGGCGCGTAGCGCTCGGCGTCGATGCCGCCGATCCAGTCGGGGAGTGCCCGGCGCAGCAGCAAAGCGGTGGCGAGCGCGGCGGCGGCAGGGGCGGTCTGAATGCCGAAGCCGCCCTGCCCCGCGCACCAGAAGAAGCCGGGCGCGCGCCCGTCGAAGCCGTAAACCGGTACCCGGTCCGGCGCGAAGCTGCGCAACCCGGCCCAGGCGCGCTCGCGCCGGACGATCCGCCAGTCGACCACCTGCTCCAGCCGATCGATGGCGATCGCCACGTCCAGCTCCTCCGCGGCGACGTCCTGCGGCGGCACCGGTGTCTCGTCGTGCGGCGAGAGCCACAGCCGGCCGCCCGCTTCGGCCTTGAAGTAAAAGCCACCGGCGGCATCCATCACCAGCGGCAGATCGGGCGGCGGCGCCGGATCGACGACAAGCTGGACGATCGTTCGCCGCATCGGCGCGATCGCGATCGGCTGCGCGCCTGCCATCGCCGCGACGGGGCCGGCCCACGCGCCGGCGGCATCGACGAGGATGTCGGCGCGGAAGGTTCCGGCACGGGTGTCGATCCGCCATGCTCCGCCCTCCCGCGCGATCGCCCCGACCTCGGCATCGCACGCCAGGGTCGCGCCCCCGGCCCGGGCCTGCGCCAGCGCCGCGGCATGCAGCGCGGCGACGTCGATATCCCGGCAGGTCGGCTCGGCGAGACCCCGGCCCCAGCCGGCGCGCAGCCCGGGAACGACCGTCGCCAATCCGGCTCGGTCAACGGGTTCGAGGACGACGCCGCTGCCGGCGAACTCGGCGGCGAGCGCGACCAGTTCCGCCTCGCCGCCGGCATCGGCGATGTGGAGGCCGCCGCGTGGGCGGAGGAAGCCGCCTGCCTCGAGCACGGGTCCCGAGGCGCTGGTCAGCGGCTGCACCGCAGGGCCGCCATAGGTCTCGCTCCAGAAGGCGGCGGAGCGGCCGGTGGCATGGTAGCCGGGCTGCGATTCGGTCTCGATCAGGATCACCCGGGCGGCGTCGCCGATCGCGGCGGCAAGGCTCGCCCCGGCCATGCCCGCGCCGACGATCGCGATATCGTAGCGCATCAGGCGGCCGGCGCCCGAGCGTCGAGAAAGCGGTCGATCGCGGCGAATACCGGCACCCGGACGGCATCGACCTCGCGCAACAGTTCGTGGGCGCCCTCCGCCAACATCCGGAGCTCGGCGTCCGGCAACCGCGCCGCCGCCGCGCGGATCGGCGCGGACCGCACGAGCCTGTCCCGCTCGGCGCCGAGCAGCAGCACCGGCGTCGCCACCCGCTCCAGCACCTCGGGCGCCATTACCCGCGCGATCGAGGCATAGGCCGCCGCGATCCAGCCCCAGCTTGGCGGACCGAGCGCGATGTCCGGCTGCGCGTGCTTCCACCAGCCCGCATCGCCATGCCTGTCCCGGCAACCGGTGAGCCGACGTTGCAGCGCGCGGGCGCGCACCGGATCCTCGCCCTGTTCCCAGGCGCGACGCTCGGCCCGCCCCATCCGGCAGGCGGCGCGCGCGATCGTCCGCGCCAGCCGGTCCGGCAGCCGGCCGCTGTTCAGGCCAAGCATCGGCGCGACCAGCACCGCCGCATCGACGGCAACGCCGCGCTCGGCGAGCAGCCGCAGCACGAGATGCCCGCCCATCGAGATGCCGACGAGGACGTGCGGGCCCGGCGTCGTTCGGCGCCACTCGGCGACGAACGCGGCGAGGTCGTCGACCAGCGGATCCAGGCTCGGCGCATGTCCGGTCCACGGATCCGCGGCGAGCCGGCCCGATCTGCCCTGGCCGCGCCAGTCGAAGCCGCCGACCCGCCAGCCCCGGCGCTGCCAGTGGCCGATCGGCTCCAGATATTTCTCGATGAAGTCGGCCCGACCTCCCTGCAACAGCAGGCTGCCGCGACGGCCGTCGCCGGGCCAGTCGAACCGGCGATGCAGCCAGCCGTCGGGCGCGCGCCACGGGCTGAACCCCATTCCATCCGGCAGGGTGCGGCGATCGAGCATCGTCATCGCCGCTGGTTACGGTTTGGCAAGCGGGGACGTCTAGTGGCGACCTTCATGCAAGGGGGAATTGAGATCGCGCTGGGCGTCGCGCTGGTCGTCCTGCTCGGCCGTGCGGTCTGGCGGGATCTCGCCGCGCGCACGATCTCGAATCGGTTGAACCTCGCCGTCGCGCTGCTCGCGCCTGTCACCTGGTGGTCGCAAGGGCTGCCGCTCTGGCCCGATGCTGCCCTCCAGGTCGCGCTCGCACTCAGCGTGTTCGCGCTGTTTGCGCTTGCCTTCGCGCTCGGCATGATGGGTGGCGGCGACGTCAAGCTGATCACCGCTCTGGCACTGTGGCGCGTGCCGCTCGCGCCCGGAGAGGCGATGTTCGCGCCGGTGCTGCAATTGCTGATGGTGATGGCGATCGCCGGCGGCCTGCTCACCCTCGGGATGCTCATCGTGCACCGTCGTCGCGGCGCCGAGGGGCAGCCGGAAATCCCCTATGGCGTGGCGATCGCGGCCGGTGCGCTCGCCATCTACGCCGAACGATATCTTAACCACTTTGCCTGAATAAAGGCGCCGTATTCGAGGACCCAAGGGGGGCTGCCGCGTCATGGATGTCAAGAAACTCGCGCTTCTGCTCGGCGCCTTGCTGATGGCAGGCGTTTCGGCGTTCATGGCGCGCAGTATGTTCAGCGGCGCCAGCGCGCCGCAGGCCGAGGCCGCCCAGCAGGTGCTGACCGGCCCGCAGATCCTCGTCGCGACCAAGCCGCTCCCGGTCGGCACGATCATCGATCAAGACAGCTTCCGCTACCAGCCCTGGCCGAAGGATCTCGTTCAGGACGCCTATTACCTCAAGGGCCAGAACGAGCCGACCGCGCTCGCCGGGACGGTGGTGCGCTACGCGATCACTGCCGGCCAGCCGGTGACGCAGGGCGCGCTGGTCAAACCGGGCGACCGCGGCTTCCTCGCCGCAGCACTCGGCCCCGGCATGCGCGCGGTGACGGTGTCGATGTCGGCTCAGTCCGGCGTTGCCGGCTTCGTCTTCCCTGGCGACCGCGTCGACCTGGTGCTGACCCAGGACGTGCCCGGCGGCGGCGACGGACCGCCGCTCAAGGCTTCCGAGACGATCGTGCGCAACCTGCGCGTGCTCGCCACCGACCAGCGCACCTCGAGCGAGACGCCCGACGGCAAGGCGCCGGTCCAGACCTACTCGACCGTAACGATGGAGGCGACGCCCAAGATCGCCGAGAAGATCGCCGTCGCCCAGTCGATGGGCCAGCTCTCGCTTTCGCTCCGCTCGATCGCCGACAACACCGCCGAGCTGGAGCGCGCCATCGCCGCCGGCGAGGTGACCGTGCCCGACAATGCCGATCCCAAGGCCGAAAAGCGGATGCTGCTGCAGATCGCATCGCGCCCGGTGGATACCGACACGACCTTCACGGTCGGTGGCGACGTCTCGCGCTTCCAGCGCCGCACGGTGCCCGCCAAGCCGTCCAGCGGTAGCGCCCAGAACGCGCCCGGCCCGAACCCGACGGCCTATGCGGCCGCCGCAGCGCCGGCCAGCCGGCCGATGGGGCCGGTGGTCCGCGTCGCTCGCGGCAATACGATCACCGACGTTCCCGTAGGGGGGAATTGAAATGCGCATGAAGTCTCTGCTCGGGAGCGGCGGGTTGGGCACCGTCCTCGCCGCCGCCATCGCGGTCGGCCTCGCCGCCTCGCTCCCCGCCCGGGTCACCGCGGCAACCTGGAGCGCGCCGACCGACAATGTCGCGCTTTCGGTCGGCAAGGGCGAGATGGTTCGCCTCTCCAGCCCGATGAGCGACCTCTTCGTCGCCGACGACAAGGTCGCCGACGTCCAGGTCCGCTCCGCCAACCAGCTCTACGTGTTCGGCAAGACCGCTGGCGAGACGACCGTCTATGCCACCAGCAAGTCGGGCGCGGTGGTCTATTCGGCGAATATCCGGGTCGGCACCAACTATGACCGTGTCGGCCAGATGCTGCACCTGGCGATGCCGGAGGCGGCGATCACCTCGACCTCGATGAACGGCCTCGTGCTGCTCACCGGCAGCGTCGCCTCGCCGGAAGACGTCGAGGAGGCGCAGCGCCTCGTCCAGGCCTTCGTCGGCAAGGATACGCAGGTGATCAGCCGACTGAAGTCGGCGACGCCGCAGCAGGTCAACCTTCAGGTCAAGATCGCCGAGGTCAGCCGCACGCTGGTGAAGGAAATCGGCGTCAACCTGATGTCGCGCGACAATACCGGCGGCTTCCTGTTCGGCGTTGCCCAGGGGCGCAACTTCGGAACCATCGGCAACGTGGATACTTCCGCGCTGCCCAAGCTCGATGCCTCGTCGGTGTTCGGGCTGCCGGCGGGTTCGCTCAGCCTGCCGTTCAATCCGGCGACCGG
>CAXTTP010000006.1:5387-19810 GCA_964247195.1 uncultured Sphingomonadaceae bacterium | reverse complement strand
CACCAAGGCCGGCACCGCCTACAATCTCAGCAGCCTCGGTCTCGGCGCGGGCAAGACCGCGATCGGCTTGGCCGGGCACCTGTTCGGCATCGACGTCGCCTCGGCGCTCGACCTCGCCGAGAATGACGGCCTCGTCACCATGCTCGCCGAACCGAACCTCACCGCGCTTTCGGGCGAAACGGCGAGCTTCCTGGCCGGCGGCGAGATCCCGATCCCGGTGAGCCAGACGCTCGGCTCGGTCTCGATCGAGTATAAGCAATATGGCGTCAGCCTCGCCTTCACGCCGACCGTGCTGTCGGACGGCCGCATCTCGATGCGGGTCCGCCCCGAGGTGTCGCAGATCAGCGCGACCGGTGCGGTGACGCTCAACGGCTTCAGCGTGCCATCCTTCTCGACCCGCCGCGCCGAGACGACCGTGGAACTCGGCTCGGGCCAGGCGTTCATGATCGGCGGCCTGCTCTCGAACAACCACAACAACTCGACCGACAAGGCGCCGGCACTCGGCGACCTGCCGATCCTCGGCGCGCTGTTCCGCTCGAACAAGTTCACCCGCTCCGAGACCGAGCTGGTGATCATCGTCACGCCATATCTGGTGAAGCCGGTTTCGGCGAACCAGATCGCGCTGCCGACCGACGGCTACAAGGGCGCGACCGATTTCGAGCGCGTCGTGCTCGGTCAGTCGTTCAGCGGCAAGAGCGGCGGCAAGCGGCCGGTCCCGACGACGGCGCCGCCGGCCGGCGCACCCGCCGCTTCGGCCGAGCCCGCGACATCCGGCCGGAAGAAGCCCGCCGGCGGCGACGTCGCCGCCCCCGGCTTCTCCTCCAATTGAGCCCTCGCCGAGACAGGAGACATCTTCCGATGCGTGCCATCACCACCCCCACGCTCATCGCGCTCGGCCTGACGCTCGCCGCCTGCGGGCCGGTCAACCGCGGCGTCAGCTCGGTCAACCAGCCGGTCGTGAGCCGTAGCGACTATGTGTTCGACGCGCGCGCCGGCGCCGACGGGCTCGCCCCGGGCGAAACCGAGCGGCTCGCCGGCTTCTTCAACTCGCTGCAGCTCGGCTATGGCGATCATGTCGCGGTCGACGATCCTGCCGGCTCCGGCGCCGCCCGCAACGCCGTCGCCGCGGTCGCCGCACGCTACGGCCTGCTCCTCGCCAACGGCGCGCCGGTGACGGCGGGGACGCCCGAGCCGGGCGCGCTCAGGGTCATCGTCAGCCGTAGCGCCGCCGAGGTGCCGCACTGCCCGGACTGGGATCGCAAGTCCCAGCCCGAATTCGCCGCCTCGACGATGTCCAACTATGGCTGCTCCGTGAACGCCAACCTCGCGGCGATGATCGCCGATCCGCAGGACCTGATCCAGGGCCGCGAAGGCGGCGCCGGGACCGACGCCCGCGTCGCGATCCGCGCCATCCGCACCTATCGCGACGCCGAGCCCACCGGCAAGCCGGGCGCGACGATCGGTTCTGCCAACACCAGCACGAAAGGCAGCCAGTAATGAACGCGCCCTTCAACCCGCGCGGGGCCGCGCAGCGTGACGCCTTCACCGCTTATGTGTGCGAGGACGCGACGGCGGAGCTGCTGAAGCCGATCGTCAACGAGTTCGGCTGGCCGCAGGAGAAGATCAACAAGGGCGGCCTGCGCAACGCCGTGCAGTCCCTGTCGGTGTCGGCGAGCCCGAACATCCTGTTCGTGGACCTTTCGGAATCGGGCGATCCGCTGAACGACATCAACGCGCTGGCCGAGGTCTGCGAGCCCGGCACGGTGGTGATCGCTGCCGGCCAGGTCAACGATGTTCGCCTCTACCGCGACCTCGTCAACAGCGGCATCCAGGATTATCTGCTGAAGCCGTTCAGCGGCGACCAGTTGCGCGACGCGATCGCCCAGGCCCAGCAGACCATCGCCGGCCCGCGCGTGGCCGAGCCCTCGACCGACCGGCCACATCTCGGCTGCGCCTTCATCGGCGTGCGCGGCGGCATCGGCGCCTCGTCGCTCGCCGCTTCGGTGGCGTGGCTGTTTGGTGAGAAATGGGGCCGAAACACCGCGCTGCTCGATCTCGACGTGCATTTCGGAACCGGCGCGCTCGCGCTCGACCTCGAGCCGGGCCGCGGCCTGACCGACGCGATCGAGAATCCGAGCCGGATCGACGGATTGTTCATCGAGCGCGCGATGGTACGCGCCAACGATCGCCTGGCGGTGCTCTCCGCCGAGGCGCCGATCAACCAGCCGCTGCTGAACGACGGCACCGCCTTCTTCCAGCTCCAGGAGGAGATGCGCGCCGCCTTCGAATGCACGGTCATCGACCTGCCGCGCGCGATGCTGGTCCAGCATCCGCACCTGCTCCACGACGTCCAGGCCGCCGTGATCGTGACCGAGTTCACGCTCGCCGCGACCCGCGATTCGATCCGCATCCTTTCCTGGATGAAGGCGAATGCGCCGCAATGCCGGGTGATCGTCGTCGCCAATCGTGTCCAATCGGGCGAGAACGAGATCAGCCGCAAGGACTTCGAGAGCTCGATCGAGCGTCGTGTCGATCTCGTCGTCGCGTTCGACCAGAAGCTCGCGGCGCAGGCCGCCAAGCTCGGCAAACCGATCGCCGCGCTCGGCAAGGCGACCCGGGTCGGTCCGGCGCTGAACCAGCTTGCCGACCAGCTGGTCGCGACCATCGACAATCCGGAAGCGGGCGGCCGCGGCCTCGCCGGCAAGTCGCTGATGGATCGCCTCGGCAACCTCAAGGGCATGCTGCCGGCCAAGAAGATCGGCCGCAAGGGCTGAACCGGACGCCCGCGCGGTGCGCGGGGCGAGTGCGACGTAGACTGGGAGTGGAGGCGACATGCAGCTCTTGCCGATGATCGTGTTCGCAGGTGGCGTGCTCGGCTTCCTGGTGCTGCTCGCGCTGGCCTTTTCGGGCCCATCGGCGGGCAAGGCGCAGTCGCGCCGACTCGAGGGCCTGCGCGAGCGCCACAGCGGCATCGCCAAGAACGTCGTCGAGGCGCAGATGCGCCGCATCCTGGCGCAGCGCGACACCAAGCTCGACAGCGCCTTCTCCAGCTTCATCCCAAACCCTGCGCTCCTCCAGAAGAAGCTCGAGATGACCGGCAGGAACTGGTCGGTCGGCAAATATGCCATGGTCGCGATCGCGATCGCGATGGTGGTGACGCTGCTGATCTGGTCGCGCCACGCACCGCTGCTGCTGGCCCTGTTCGCCGGCGCGGTGGTCGGTCTCGGCGTGCCGCACATGATCGTCGGATCGCAGATCAAGAAACGGGTGACCAAGTTCACCGCCAAGTTCCCGGACGCGATCGAGCTGCTCGTGCGCGGCCTCCGCTCCGGCCTGCCGATCTCCGAGACACTGCAGGTCGTGGCGCAGGAGGTGCCCGGCCCGGTCGGGTTCGAGTTCCGCGCGGTCGCCGACAAGATGAAGATCGGCCGGACCATGGAAGCGGCGCTGCAGGAGACCGCAGACCGGCTCGGCACGCCCGAGTTCCAGTTCTTCACGATCACCCTGGCGATCCAGCGCGAGACCGGCGGCAACCTGGCCGAGACGCTGTCGAACCTCGCCGACGTGCTGCGCAAGCGCTCGCAGATGAGGCTGAAGATCCGGGCGATGTCTTCCGAGTCGAAGGCATCGGCCTACATCATCGGCGCGCTGCCGTTCCTGGTGTTCGGCATCATCTTCTACATCAACACCGAATATATGCAGAACTTCTTCGTCGATCCGCGGCTGATTGTCGCGGGCCTGGGCGGCCTGGTGTGGATGAGCATCGGCGCGTTCATCATGAAGAAGATGATCAACTTCGAGATCTGAGGCGGGGACGAGCAACGTGGAACATGGTCCGAAGCTGCTTGGCGTCGACGTCTACATGGTGGCGACCTTGCTCGCCGGCCTGTCGACGCTCGCCCTTCTGGTCGCGATCTGGGCGGCGACCACCGTCCGCGATCCGATGGCGCGCCGCGTCAAGGCGCTGAACGAGCGCCGCGAGCAGCTGAAGGCGGGCATCACCGCGTCGACCTCCAAGCGCCGGGCCAAGATCAATCCCACCAACGCCATGAACGATCGCATGCGTGCCATGCTGTCGTCGCTGAAGGTGCTGCAGGAATCGCAGGTCAAGCACGCGCAGATCCAGCTGATGCAGGCCGGCATCCGGTCCAAGGACGCCGTCTACGCAGTGATCTTCGGCCGGATGATCCTGCCGATCGTGATCGGCGGCGGTGTGTTCCTGGCGATCTACGTGTTCGGCTGGCTGGGCGACTGGTCGCCGCTGAAGCGCCTCGGCATCGCCGCCGCCGCGCTCATCGGCAGCTACAAGGCGCCGGACATCTACGTGAAGAACAAGGTCGGCAAGCGCTCCGCCGCGATCCGCAAGGGCTTGCCCGACGCGCTCGACCTGCTGGTGATCTGCGCCGAGGCCGGTCTCACCGTCGATGCCGCCTTCCACCGCGTCGCCAAGGAGCTCGGCCGCGCCTATCCCGAGCTCGGCGACGAGTTCGCGCTTACCGCGATCGAGCTCGGCTTCCTCACCGATCGCCGCTCGGCGTTCGAGAACCTGGCGATGCGCATCGACCTCGATTCGATCCGCGGCGTCGTCACCACGATGATCCAGACCGAAAAGTACGGTACCCCGCTCGCCTCGGCGCTGCGCGTGCTGTCGGCCGAGTTCCGCAATGAGCGCATGATGCGCGCCGAGGAAAAGGCGGCGCGGCTGCCGGCGATCATGACCGTGCCGCTCATCCTGTTCATCCTGCCGGTGCTGTTCATCGTCATCCTCGGCCCGGCCGCCTGCGCCATCTCCGACCAGTTCCTCCACCGCACACCCTGACCGGAACGGCGCAGCCGCGTGATCGTTGATCCTCCGAAACAGGAGGGCGAGGCGATGGACTTCACGACCAACCAATGGGCGATCCTGGCGCTTGTGCTCGTGCTCGGCTGGCTGCTCGGCCTGCTCTCGCGCTCCGGCGGCGGCCGCTGGCGCCACGCCTATGAGGAGGAGCGGGACCGCCACGCGGCGCTGCGCACCGAGCACGAGGCCCGCGTCGCCGCCGCCAATAAGCGGATCGCCGAGCTTGAGCGCCACGAGCCTGCAGTCGGCGCTGGCACGGTCGGCGCGGTGGCCGCCGCCGCGACCGGCCGCCGCGACGACCTGTCGCTGATCCGAGGCATCGACACCGCCGAGGAGACCCGGCTCAACGATGCCGGCATCCATGCCTATCGCGACATAACCGCAATGAGTGCCGCCGATGAGGCGGCGCTGGAGGCGCGGCTAGGCTATGCTCGCGGCCGCATCGCCAGCGAGCACTGGCGCGATCAGGCCGAGCTCCTTGCCCAAAGTCGGGGGCAGGAACAGCGCGACCGCTTCAGCTAAGTGCGAGCGCCTGGAAAGAAGGGCGCTGGCGATTATCTTGTGGTGCGGATCACAGCCGTCGTCGGCATCTAGGCGCAGGACAGGGCAGGAGACACGCCATGAAGATGCCCACCGCCGATAGCTTCACCCGCCATCCCACCTGCCCGACCTTGGACCGGCCGCTCAGCGATCTGGAGCGGCGCGTCGTGCATCTCGGCCGGGTCGATGCCGATCGCGGAGACCGGGGCCGTGCCGGCCCGCGCTGGCTCGGCGGCCTTGTCGTATTCCTCACCGGCACCCGCCGCAGCCAGCCGCTCGCCGAGGGTCGATTAGAGACATTGCGCCGCTTCGCCGCAGCCACCCGCCGCGGCGATGCCGCCGCGCCGTACCTTGCGACCGAACTGCGCGCATTGGGCTTCTCCGCCGACGCGCTCGGCACCGCGACCGCGCTCGCGCGGCGCTAGTCTAAGTCACCAAACCAAGCGCAATTCGTCGACGTGGATCACGTTGCCGATGAAGAACGGGACCGTGAAGTCCGGCTTCAGCGTAAACGGCGGGATCGCCGCGAGAAACTCCTCTATCGCGATCTGAAGCTCGCGGCGGGCGAGGTGCTGTCCAAGGCAGCGATGGATGCCATAGCCCAAGGTGACATGGGAAGGCCTGCGATCCAGCCGCACTTCGCCCGGCGCGTCATAATATTCCGGATCGCGGCCGGCGAGCGGCGTCGACATCGCGACATAGTCTCCGGGCATGAACGTTACCCCGCCTAGCGAGTAAGGCTGCTTGACCAGCCGGTTCGTCGTCACGGCGGCGTAGGCACGCAGCAGCTCCTCGACCGCTACGACCGTCTTCTTGGGGTTGGCACGCAAGTCGGCCTGGTCGCCGGGACGAGTAGCCAGATGATGGATATGCAGCCCGATATTGGCAGTCACCGTATCGAGACCGCCGAGATACAGGTTGAAACAATGCCCGAACACCTCTCGGTCGGTCCACTTGCGGCCATCCACCTCCAGCGTCAGCGCGATACTGATGAGATCATCCCGCGGGTTCTTCTTGCGGTCGGCGATCGCCGCGAGAAGATAGTCCTTCACGCTCCGGACGCTGTCCGCACGATCGGCGGTCGAATGGCTTCGTAGCAGCGTGTTCTCCCAGACCAGGAACTGCTCCATCTCCTCTTTAGGAAAGCCGAGCAGATCGAGGAATATCGTGACCGGGAACGGGACCGCGAAGTCGTGGACGAACTCGCATTCGCCGCGATCCTTGAACTTGTCGATGAACGAACGTGCACGCTCGCGTACCCGGCCATCGAGCGCCGCCATGTTGCTCGGAGAGTAGACGGGATTCAGCGCGGCGCGAAAGCCTGTGTGCCGCGGCGGATCCAGCTCGGTAGGAATGATGTCCCAGTCTTCGCCAATGATGCCGGCGAGTTGGGTATTGCCCTGTTTGTAGAAGTTTTCGGTGTCGTTGTAGATCGCCCGAAGGTCCTCGGCCCGGCGTACCACCCAGCCCGGGATTGGGCCAGCATTGACGTTGCTCGCCCAGAAGACCGGCGGCCCATCGTGGATGGCCGGCAGGATCGTCTCGAAGGGGTTCTCGTGGATCACGGTGCGATCGAAGATCCGGCACTCGCGCACCAGCTCCGGCGGCACATGGCTTGGCGGGACAATAGGGTGTGCAGCCACGTTCGGTTTCCTTCTTCCGCTCAGATCCTGGCGCCGCTCGCATGCGGCTCAGGGACGGTACACCGCCATGCCGGTCTTGATGTCGATCGGCACCGAAAGGTGCTGGTAGGTGATCAGCCACTTTCCGTTGCGCTTCTTGAGAATGTCGGTCTGGCGGATGACGGCGTCGAGGTCCGGCGTGCCGTTCTTGCCCTTGGCGACGAAATGCTGATGGCTCATGGCAACGGCGAGGTTTCCGTCCACCTCGACGTTCATGTCGAGGATATCGGCTTTGAAGTTGTCGTAATTGCTCATGTAGACGTCGAAGTCCTTGCGGATTTCAGCAACGCCGTGACGTTGCGGCGCGAAGAAATCATCCTGTATCACGCTCGGATCGAAGGTCGACAATCCGGCCTCGACGCTCGTGGCGGTGGAAACGAGCACGTCGACTTTCCGCACGGCCTCCTTTTCGCGCTGGATATCGACGTTGCCGTGGGAACGGGCCTGTGCGTCTGTAGCGAAGATCGCGAGGACAGCGGCCAGAGCGGGAATAGTAAGACTAGTGAAACGTGCTTTCATCGGATTTCTCCCGCTCTCTCGTAAACTTTCATGCAGCCGCAGAGGATCTGGGCCCGATCAGCCCTCGATCGTGATCACTGTTTTGCCGCGCGCATGTCCCGTGCGAACGCGATCCAGAGCCTCCCTGAAGCTCTCCAGCGGGTAGGTCGCGCCGATCACCGGCTTGACCGCGCCCTGCCCGACCGCGGCCACCATCTCAGGCCACGCATCGATGCTGTTCGGCCCGCTTGCCACGACGCAGCGGACGCCCCTTGCCGCCCAGTCGCCAGCAAAGCTGGCCGTGGGAAATCCACGCAGCGCGACATAGGTGCCGCCCGGGCGGATGCGTGCGCAAAGCGCGGCCGCGGTGCTGCCATCGGCGGTATCGAGCACCGCATCGATGGGAGCGATGTCGGCGGGCCATCCGGGAGCGGCATAATCATGGGCTTCGGCGCCGCAATGCTCGACCAGATCGAGATTGGCCCGCGGCGCGCTCCCGATCACGCGCGCGCCGAACCAGCGGGCAAGCTGGACGGCGACGCTGCCGATCCCGCCCGCGGCACCGTTGACGAGGATCGCCTGGCCGCTCTGCAATTCCATCCCGGTGCTCGACGAGAACAGCCCGTCCCAGGCCGCCATCAGCACGTTGGGAAGCGAGGCGGCACCGACGTGGGACAGCGTGGTCGGCTTTACGGCTGCTCGCGCAGCAGGAACCGCGACATATTCCGCGAACGTTCCTTCGGCGTCCGCCGCGGCTTGGCCGAACACCGCATCGCCGACCGCGAAGCCGCTGGTTCCCGGCCCGATAGCGGCAACGATTCCGGAGAAATCGCGACCGAGGACGGCCGGCAATGTGAATGTCACGAATGCGTTCACATAGCCTTCGACGGCATAGTAATCGAAGGGATTGGCGCCTGCGGCATGGTTGCGGACCAGGATCTCACCGCGCTTGGCGACCGGCTGCGGGATCTCGTCAAGTCGCACGCCATCCAGCCCGCTATAGTCGTGGAACCGGACTGCCCGCATGATCCCCTCCGATGACCCGCCGACGCTATTGCCGGCATGCATCGCCACGCCTGCCTCTAGGTAGGCTCAGCGCGTGGCGCGCAGGACGTGCACCGGTCATCGATTTGCGAGCGTCCCGACCCGCCCGCCCTTGCACGACCAGTTCGCGGCGTCGTTCACCGCGTTGGGCGCCTTCGAGCCGTTGAAGATCGCCGTCTGCGGCAGCGGGCAGAGCAGGAAGTCGCGCGATGGACCGGCCGGCGGAGGAACCAGCACGCCCGAGACGACCTTGGTCGTAGGGTCGGCGAACTGCAACTGCACCCGGTCGGCGCCGCGATGCGCCACCACGTCGGCAGGCGCCTTGCCTTGCTCGACCCAGGCGATCAGGGCGTTCAGCAGCTCGTCGGGCGCGTCACCCGGCCCCGTGCCGCCGCCGCAATGGGCCATGCCCGGAACGCGATAGTAGCGGATGAAGCCGGGCAACGCGCTCATGCCGCCGGCTGCGAACTTTCCCGCATCCTTGTAATATTGCTCGAGCTCGATATCCGAACAGCACGGATCGCTGACGCCGTTCCACAGCAGCAGCTTCCCTCCGGACTTCTGAAAGCCCGCGAGGTTGGCCGTATAGGGCTGACCGTAATCCAGCTTGAGCGAGGCGGCGCGCCAGGCATCCAGATCGGATTGCTTGCGCGAATTGAACTGCTTCACGGCGTCGTAGTTCTGGCCGAGCAGCGCCTGTCCCATCGAGTTGCCGATGACGTAACCGCCCGAGGTGTGCCCCTTCATCACCTCGGCGGGGTCGTTGGACCAGGGCGGCGGCGTGGCGCCCAGAAAGCCGGACCAGACGCTCATGTTGGTGATCGGCATGCCCTGCGTGAGCGGCTTACCGTCCGGCCCCAGCGGCCCGCGAAGGATCGCCTTGATGCTCCTGATTTCCGGCGCGGTGAGGCATTCCGGACCGTCGGCGGACGCGCACTTCAGCTTCGCCACGTCGAAGCTGCACTTGCGATGATCGGCGACGATGCCGTCGAGGGCGCCGTCCGTCATGTCGCAGGCGGCGGTGACCTTGTTCTCGACCATCTGCAGCTTGGCGGGCGACAGCCACGCGCCGGGCTCACGCATCATCTCCTGGGAGGCGACGACGAACTTGACCATGGTCATGTTGCTGCGCCCGCCCGGCGCGCCGAGCAGGACGCCGTCGAAATCCTCGGGATGGCGCTCGATCGCCATGACGCCCATCCGCCCGCCGCCCTAGCAGCCGCTGTGATAGCGGTGCAGCACGGTCGAATGGTAATAGGCCTTGGTGATCTGCTGGGTGGCGACGGCGGTGACGTGGGCGCCGCGATCGACATGATCCACCGCCTGCGCCTTGTTGCGGCCCATGAAGCTCCAGTCCGCCATCGGCCCCTCGTGGCCGGTATCGGTGCCGGCGACTGCGAAGCCCTTGTAGAGCGGATTGCCGGCCGGGATCTGCGAATCCGCCGGCACATAGCCGGCGGCGGCGCCCATGCCGATGAAGTAGTAGCGCCCGGTCCACCCGCTGTCCGGAAGCTGCAGCCGGAACATCACCTTGTTCGGTCCCGGGTTCGTCGTCGTGACATAGCCCTCGATCCGGCAATGCGGGACGGGAGCCACCGTCGATTGCGCCATCGTGATGGTGGTGTCGGCGGGTGCGGCGGCGCGGATGCTTTCGATCGAGCAGGCCATCGCGGGCGTGGACGGCGCGGCGGGCGAGCCGCCGTCATCGGCCGCGGACGTCGCGCCAAGCGGAACGACGGTCCCGGCCACTGCCAGGATCAGCGCTTTCAATCGAACAGGATGCATGTCACTCCCCTCCGCGATCATGGCTCACCTTATCGGTGGCCTAATTCGGTTCGAAGCGATCGCCGCGCGATCACGGCCTATTCTAGCCTGCGCTTGAACCTGTTCGCCGGATAGTCGTCCAGACGACGGCCGAAGGTCAACATCTCCGGGTCAATCCCGAGAAATAAAACAGTGCGCCAAAAGCCCTCGGGCTTTCGATCGATCGCGTCGTCCGATAGCTCTAGTGGACCGGCTCCAACGGTGTCTGCTCGCCTCCGGCCTCGTTGCCGCGCAAACGTCGGTCGGGCACCGAGACCATGATCAGCAGGCCCACGAGTGCGATCGCTGCGCCGATCGCGAAGAGCGACGTGATCGCTTCGGCGAAGGCCAGCCGAAGGCCGGTCTGGCTCTGGACCACCGCAGCCGCCACGGCGCGATCCGGCAAGCGGTTGGCTATGGTGGCGCGCAGCAGCGCCGGCTCCGTTGCGAGACGCTGCGCGAAGTTCAGATCGACCCGGCCGGCGGATACGGCGGCAAGGCCGGGCACGTAGCGCGGCAGCGCCGCCGTCAGATGGCTGGTCAGCAACGCGCCGAATATAGCCACGCCGAGCGTCGAACCGATCTGCCGCGAGAACTGCGCCGAGCTCGTCGCCACGCCGATCTGATCTCGCCCGACCGCGTTCTGGATCGCGGTCGTGAACAGGCTCTGCGACGGACCGAGGCCAAGGCCGATGACGAACATGAGCAGGCCGAGCTCGATCTTGCCGGTCCCTGCATCCACCCGCATCAGCAGCACCATGCCGATCAGCAGCACGATGCCGCTGACTACCATCGTTGGCTTGTAGCGCTTGGTCGTCGATGCGATCCGCCCGGCGACGATGCTGCCGAAGATGAGCCCGCCCATCATCGGCAGCATCACCAGACCGCTGGCGGTGGCGCCCGCCCGCAGCACGATCTGCACGAACAGCGGGAGGAACAGCACGATGCCGAGAAAGCCGAGGTTCAGCACGAACAGGGCGGCGTTGCAGCGCGCGACCACGGCGTTACGGAACAGCCCGAGCGGAAGCATGGCATGCGGCCGGCCGCGCTCGACCAGCAGCAGCGCGGCGAAACTCGCTGCCGCGAGCGCGAAGCCGCTCACGATCAGCGGCGACGACCATGGATAGGCGCTGCCGCCGGACGAGAGCGCGAGCAGCAACGGCACGAATGTAAGCAGGATCAACAGCGCGCCGGCCCAGTCGATCGGCTGCCGCCGCCCGCCGGAGGAAGGCGGCAGCTTCGTCAGCAGGACGACGAGGGCAATGATCCCCACCGGCAGGTTCAGGTAGAAGATCCAGCGCCAGCCGGCGATCACGAAGCCGCCGATGCTGACCGTGCCGTGATCGGTGAAGAAGCCGCCGATGAACGGGCCGATCACGCTCGCCAGGCCGAACACGCCGCCGAACAGGCCCGCATATCGTCCGCGTTCGGCTGGCGGGAAGATGTCCGCGATCATCCCGAACGCACCGGTGGCGAGCCCTCCCGCCCCCAGCCCCTGGATTGCGCGGAACAGGATGAGCTGGTTCATGCCGTCGCCGATCAAGGGAAGGCGCGGCGCCTCGCCGCTGACGCCGCACAACATCGAGCCCGTCAGGAAAATGACGACGCCCGCGACGAGGACCATCCGCCGGCCGTAGAGATCACCGAGCTTGCCGTAGATCGGCACCAGCACCGTGGACGTCAGCATATATGCCGTCGTCACCCACGCGTAGCGTTCGAACCCGCGCAGTTGGGCGATGATCGTCGGCATGGCGGTCGACACGATCGTCTGGTCCAGCGCGCTCAGGAGCAGGACCAGCAGGATCGCGCTGAGCGCGAGGGTGCGGCTGATCGGTGCATGGAGGGGCTGGGCGATGGTCGCGGTCATCAGGGCGAGCGGCCTTCCTGGGTCTAGACGTTTTGGGAGCACTCCTTATCGGTGCGATTCTGTGACCGCAATCCACCGTTTTATGGAAAGGCGCCTTGAGCGAGGGCACTCCGATTGTCCGAGGCGCACGCCGATCGTTGGCCAAGCCAAAACGGCACTGGATGCCACCCAGCCCCTCTCCCGCAACGAAAACTATGTCATCAATTTATACCCCACGGCAATGGTCCGCTCTCGCCACGCAGCATCACGCGCCGACGTTTGTCGGGGTACGCGACCATGAGAATGGGCGTGCCGTTCCTCCATGTCGTAAGGCGGGGTCGTCGCCCTCCGCCGGCGCCAGCGCGGGCGGTTCCCATGGATGTCGCTATCGGGCTAAGCGGAAGGCAGCGCGAGCGAGGAGCGGTGAGGGACGATGGCCAGAGCAGCCAATTCGGCCGGCGAGAAGCTAGCGGACGAAATCCAGCGCGAGCTCGAATCGTCCGGAATGAACCCCGGAACGATCATCGCTTCGGAACGGGACCTGCGCGCGACGCACGACATCGGCCGTTCCGTTCTGCGCCAGGCGGTGCGCATTCTGGAGAACCGGGGCATCGTCAAGATGCGGCGGGGGCAGCGGGGAGGTCTCGTCGTCCAGCAACGCGGTCCCGAGGCCGCGGCGCGCTCGCTTGCGATCCTCATCGAGAGCGAGCTTCGCTCGCCTGGCGATCTCCAAGAGCTGCTCCGCGTCTCGGACACGCAGATCTTCACACGCGATCTGGCGCGCATCTCCCTCAAGGATTTCCGCGAGTTGCGATCCCTCGCGGCACATCTCGATGCGATATCGAGCGAGGAATTCGGCGAGATCTTCGGACACCGCGTGCTTCTGGACGCCGTCCGCCGGGCCATTCCGGACCCTGCGCTGGCGCTCGCGCAATGGACCTGCCTGGAGTGCGGGATCGATCTTACGCCGGCGCGCCCGCATGCCATCGGCGAGCGCACGCGCAGCGAGTTCTGGGCATTGTCGGTACAGTGCCTCGAAGCGATGATCGCACAGGATGTGTCGAGCCTGTTCGAGATCCGGTCGCGGCAATATCGCATCATGAACGACAGTTACCGGGAATGGCCGATCGATGCGCCAGCCAACAACGACGAGCACCTGCCCCGCAGGGATTATATGAACGTCTCGTCGCCCAAATCCCGCGCCGACATCCTCACCCGCGAGATATTGCGCGACGCGCGCGCACTCGGATGGCGGGAGGGCACCCGGCTGGGGAGCGCGGGGGAATTGATCGAGCGCTACGGGGTCAGCCTGCTCGTGCTGCGCCAGGCGGTGCGGGTTCTCGAGGAGTGCGCGGCGGTGCGTATGGAGCGCGGTCGCCATGGCGGCCTGTTCATAGCGAAGCCGTCCCGCGACACCGCACTAGCCCGCGCGCGCCAGCATCTGCAGGCGGCCCGCCTCTCCGTGGCGGATGCCCGCGCCTTTCTGCTTGATCTGCTCTTGGCCTGCCTGAGCCTGGCCCGCAGCCGGGCCACGCCGGCGGCGATGGAGCGGTGTCGAGCGGCGGTCTCGCTGGCGCGCGCAAGGTTCCTCGACGATGCGGACGAGACGCGCGCGCTGTGCGGCGCGATCGCCGGTCTGGCCGACAACCCGGCGCTGACCGTCTTCGTGGAGGTCCTGGAGGAGTTCGCGCTGCTCGAGGAGCACGCGCCGGCCGCGCCGGAACGCACGACCCCCTGGCCGCTGCTGACGGAAATGTACGAGGCGCTGCTCGCGCGCGACAAGGCGATCACCCGACGCGCGCTGATCGAACATTTCGAGGCAGCGTCGGACCCGAGCAAGCGCGGGAACTAGCGAACGGCGCGCAGAAACGGCGGCAGGATCTCCCGCCGCCGCCTCTTCCCGCTGTGTAAGCGCGGGTTTGAGAGCCGAGCCGCCCCTAGAAGTCGAGACGCAGTTCGATGCCGTAGGTCCGCGGCTCGCCATACAAATAGGTCACCGTTCCGAAGGTCGGAAGCTGGTTGTCGCTGCCGACGATATAATCCTTGTTCGTGACGTTGCGGACATAGCCGGCGACGCTCACACCGGTTCCCATCACCTTCGCCCATTCGGCCCGGAGGTCGATGCGCGTATAGGCCGGACCCAGCGCGCCACGTGTGCTCACGAGCGTAT
>CAXTTP010000006.1:2366-5377 GCA_964247195.1 uncultured Sphingomonadaceae bacterium | reverse complement strand
GTTCCCGTTCGGCCTGTTGGCGGGATCGAACGCGATCAGGCTCTGATAGAAGACGTTCGCCAGCACGCTGACCTGTCCATCCTTCTCAGGCACCGGGAGGCTGACCCGTGGCGTCACCGTCAATTGATGCGTCGGCGAGTTGGGGAAGCGACTGTCGCTCAGGTCCCCCAATGTCGCGTCCGAGAAATCCTTATAGTGGGTCTTCAGATACGTGTATCGGGCGGACACATCGAATATCCGCCCGAAGCCGAGGCTCGCGTCGACATCGACGCCCTTGATGTTGCCCGCTGCCGCGTTGGTCGTGATCGTGGCGGCGCCGCCGGCGATGACGATGTTCTTGTAGCGCTGGATATTCTTGTAGTCGTCGTAGAACAGGTCGACGTTGGCCCCGAGCCGCACGCCGCCGCCAAGGTTCAGCTTGCCCTTCACCCCGGTTTCGTAATCGGTCACGGTCTCCGGCTGGAAGCTCCGGAGCGCGGCGGGCGCGGTGCCGTTGAAGCCGCCGGACTTGTAGCCCCGCCTGACCGTGCCGTAGATGTTCAGGTCGGGACTGACCTTGTACAGCGCCGTCGCGTTCCAGGTAGTGGCCCTAAAGGACCCGGCATTGGCGGAGGCGGGGCCGGCCGGGATCGGTACCGGTAGGAACGGCAGCTGGAGCAGGAGCGGCTGCGTCGATACCGAGCGGAAGTCTCTCGTTCGCCGGACGCCGCCGGTAATGGTAAGCCCATCCACCGGATGAACGTTGAGCTCTCCGTAGAAGGCGCGGCTCTTGTTGAGGCTGCCGTTGCTGACCAGGAAGCCGCTTGCCGGGCCGGCATAGGGGAGGCCCGCCGGAAACAGATTTACGTATAGATTATATTGGAAGCCGATGCTGTTGCCAGGCGATGTATCCCGCTCGTCGAAGAAGCCGACGACGCCATCCACTATCCCGAACCTGCCATGCAGTTGCACCTCTTCGGTCCGCTCCTTGTTGCGGCCGTTGGGGAACGGGTTGAAGACATCGAGGATCGGCAGCGGCGTGCCATCGATATCGTAGACCTGCGATACCGCAAATCTCCGGTAGCTGAAGATGTTCTTCACCGAGATATCGTCGGTCACGTCGAATGTCGTGGTGTTGATGACGCCCGAAGACCGCAGGCCGTTGCTCAAGATGAAAGGCGTGTTGATCTTCCGCGGGCCACGCGCCTGCTGCGCCGCCAGATAGCCCTGAAGCTGACCGACCACGCCCGCCGCTACCAGGGTAGGATTGGCCGGATCGATCGCCCCGAGCGGCGTGCCCGACCCGTCTTCATCGACCCGCTCATGTTCGAAGATGGTGTAGTTCTCCAGACGCTCGAACGGCCGCAACACCAAGCTCACACGCAGCGATTTCTTGTCCTCGTTGTCGGTGCGGCTGTTGTTCGCGAGATTCTTGGTGAAGCCGCGCCGATTGAGCAGCTGTCCGGCGAACCGGACTCCACCTTGTCCGGAATGACTGCACCGCCGACGGCAAACTCCAGATCTCGCCGTTCGTAATCGCCGAAGCGGAAATTGAAGAACCCATTGAGATCGGAAGTCGGCTTCCTGGGAACGAAGAGCACCGCACCGCCCGTGGTGTTGCGCCCGAACAAAGTACCCTGCGGGCCTTTCAGAACCTGGACGTTCTCGAGATCATAGATCGATGTCGCGAAGTCGGGCACGTCGGCGAAATAGGCGACCACGCCTGGCGAGCTCTGGCCGAAGGTCTGACCCTGGCCGCGGATCGAAAAGGTGCTGTTGTTGCGGTTGGCGGAGGTGTTCTGCACGCTGAGGCCGGGCGCGACCAGGGGAAGATCGTTGGTGGTCTTGACGTTGCGCTCGTTCAGCGCCCGGTCGTCGGCGGCGATGATCGAGATCGGCACGTTCTTGAGAAGCTCGGACTGGCGCCGGGCAGTGACGACGATGTCGCCGATCTGATCTTGGGCAAGGACCGCGGTGCCGCCCCGACTCGGCTCGGCCGGAAGGCTGCCCGCTTTCGGCCCGGGCGTGCTGTCGGTCGCCGTCTGATCCTGCGGCGGACCCGATTGTGCGTGCACAATCCCGGGAATGCACGCCGCCAATGCCGACGTGCACAGCACGATATGATTGATCCTCATGCCCCTCTCCATCCTCTGTCCTGCCTTGCAGGCTTCTCTTCGCCGTCCGCCGCCGCTTGTGCGGCTGGCGGTAGCTGAAACTATATTACTAATTTTATTTAATATATGCCTCGCTTAATCGCGCTTACGCAAGGGCTTATCTTGCCCCTTGTCGAGGCACTCCGCCGTTAAGGTTCGCTCGCGGCTAAGCGCCGGGCTGGCCGCGCTGGCCCTGCGCCTGCGCAACATGCAGGCGAGGCTGTACTGTGACCTAAAAACCTGTCTAGAATGTGCCAAACATTCGCATTGTACGGGCGATAGCGGATCGATCAGTCGATCGTGGAGAAGAGGATGTCCGATGATAGCGATCCGCGTCGCGGAGCCAATGTATGGCGCACTGTTGCACTTGGGCTGGCGCTGATGTCGACGGCTGCGGTCGCACAGACGGTAACCGGTCCGGTCGAAGGTCACCCGACCCTAGGCCAGAAGACGTTCGATGCCGCACCTGCGGGCTATGTCGTGCAGGAGTTTTTCGTTGCCGGCTCCGCCAAGTCGTTCAGATGGGCGGGCGGCGTTGCCGGCAGCCACGCCGAAGCGGCGAACTCCGCACCGTACGAGACCCGCATCGTCGTCGCCCGCCCGGCTTCGCCGGCCGACTTCAACGGCACGGTCGTCGTCGAATGGCTGAACGTCAGCGCGGGAACCGACGGCGCGCCGGACTGGACCTATACCCATCGCGAACTGCTCCGTAAGGGCTTCGCCTATGTCGCCGTATCGGCGCAGAAGGTCGGCATCGACGGCAGCGCGATGGGGATACCGGGGCTGCCGCCGCTCAAGAAGGCTGACCCGGCCCGCTATGCCGTCTATCTGCCGGCCCGTCAGCCCGATGGGCCGCATATCCGGACGTGGGAGGTCGCG
>CAXTTP010000006.1:0-2266 GCA_964247195.1 uncultured Sphingomonadaceae bacterium | reverse complement strand
CTATCTGCCGGCCCGTCAGCCCGATGGGCCGCATATCCGGACGTGGGAGGTCGCGGGCACCGCGCACGCGGACAGCTACACGCTGGCCGCCGGCGCGATCGATACCGGGCACATCCCGATCGAACAGCTCGCGCAGGCCTATGCCCCGATGGACAACATCCTCGGCATGCCGCTTACCCAGCGCATGAATTCCGCGCCCCAGCATCACTATGTGATGGAGGCGGCGCTGGCCTCGCTCGATCGCTGGGTGCGGACCGGGAAGGCTCCGCCGGAGGGCGCGCGCCTCGCCGTGAACTCGGACGCTGCGCCCGCGCTCGTGGCCGACGCCAACGGCAATGCCGAGGGCGGCATCCGCTCGCCCTGGGTCGACGTTCCGACCGCAGTGCTGTCAGGTCTCGGCCAGGAGGGCCAGGGCCTGACCAGGCTGTTCGGCTCCACCCGTCCGTTCGACCAGGCCATGCTGGCGAGGCTCTATCCCGGCGGCAAGTCCGAGTATCTCGCCAAGTTCGGAGAGGCGCTGCGCTCCTCGATCGCGGCGGGCTTTATCCTTCCCGAAGACGAAGCCGAGATCATGGCGTTGGCGGCCGCGATGTATCCGTCTAGCTAGCGCCGCATCGCCGCCGATGACGGCGCCTGAACGTCCAACCCCGTTCTCCATTCCATCTGTTAGGGGAGCCGGCGCATCGGACGTGCGCCGGCTCCCGATCATGCCTTCTCAGACACCACTATTCGCGCGGCCGCGAGGTTCTCTACCTGCCGGGCGGCGGCAGGATCGCCCTCCCGGTTGAGCCGGACGCGCGCGACGGCGAAATGGGTGCCGGGCCGGTCGAACGCGTGGGTCATCGCGAGCGCGATCCGCGTTTCGCCCGGCGGCACCGGCTGATGTTCGGCAAAGCGCCCCGTGCCGTCCAGATCCCAATCGAGCGCGGTGATCTTGCCCGCACCCGGAGGCGCCTCGGCCTCCACCTTCAGCTCGACCGGCTGGCCGACCGCTATCTCGGCCCGCGCTTCGCCATCCGCGGTAACGTGCACGACGGGCTGGGTTCCGCCGCGCGCCGCCGCCGTCGCGGGAAGGGTGACCTTGCCATCGGCGAAGGTATAGCTCGTTTCCGCAGGGGGAACGCCCTGCTCGACCCATGTCGCCAGATCGGCGAGGCCCTGCTCGATGCTCGGCATATAGTCGATCAGCCAGGTCGATGTCGCACGCGCCGGGTTCGACGGCAGCAGCATCGGCGGCACGTGCTCGGCATTGTCCGTCCATTGCAGCCGGAACTTCTCCCTCGCCTTCGCCGCCCCTTGTGCCGCCTCGACGGCGCGCTTGTATATGATCCCTTGCGGCGGCCACAGCGATGCATCCAGCGTGTGATGGATCCAGAGCAGCTTGCCCTCGTACTGGCCCGAATAGGGCACGCCCATGAGCGGAGAGGCGAGCGGCACGCCGTGTTGCGGATAGATCGGCTGGCCATCCAGGCGCAGGAAGTCGTTCAGCGGATCGTCCGAGATATGGTATCGATAGTAATAGCAGAACGCCAGGAAGGCGCGGTTGTCGGTATGCACTGTATCGCCCGCCTGGACGCCGCGGAACCGCTCCAGGTTCGCTTCGGCCCGGCCATCGCAAAAGAGCAGATCGCCGATGAACTGCGTGCAGTACATCTGACGACCCGCCGCGGCGCCGGTCACCGGGCGAACGCCCGCGCCCAGCCGATATCCCTTCGACAGCCCGGGGACGTCGATCGCGATCGGAAGGTCCCACACGCCGGAATTAGAGGCGCTGAAGATCGCGCGGGCGCGGATGTCGGCATATTCCGGGCCGGCGAACTCGTCAGCGGTGAGGTCGCGCGCGCTGATCGTCCTGGCGACCGGCAGATCGCAATCGATCAGGTCTTCCTGCACATGCTGTGGTTCGTCGAAGCCGACATAGCCGGGCTTTGCCCAGAAGTTCTCGAAATAGGCCCGATCCTCCTCGATCAGCATCTCGGCGATCGACGACCATAGCCAGATCTGCCCCATCGGCCGCGAGATCATGAACTCGTCGCCGCGGGGATAGCCGAGCCGGTACAGCGCAGCGAGCTCTTCGCGCTCGTGGGTGGTGAGGCCCGCAAACGGATTGCCGCTGCCGCCCGGCTGCATCGCGTCGATGACCGCGTCGAGCTTCGTTCCGGCAAGCAGCCGCTGGACATTGAACATCGAGCCGAAATGGACGGGCTGTTCGCTGCGGACGCGCGAGGTGGTGCCATGGGACTCGACATTTCCACCGCCCATGAAC
>CAXTTP010000005.1:11594-31806 GCA_964247195.1 uncultured Sphingomonadaceae bacterium | reverse complement strand
GAGCCTGAGCGCGGTGATGCTCTCGCGGTTCACGTCGATGTCCGGCTTGAAGACGTTGGGATCGATCTCCGTCTGCGCGGTGTCCGCGCCATCGCCGAGCCGGTACTGGATGAACGGCGCGTGCGTGTCGGCGCTGCGGCAGAGCGCGAAATAGGCGGACGTCGCGCTGGCGGTGGCGCGCGCCATCAGGCATCCCTTCGCCCACTCCTGGACCGACGAGCCCGGGACGAACAGCCGCGCCTCGATCTGCGCGGGCGCGTGCCGCGCCTCGTCAAACAGGAGGTCGTCGCTGTGGCCCGAGATGTCGCCTGAGGCCACGCGCACGCCGAGCGTCGGCTGGTCTGCGGGGCGCGTGCTGCAATTCTCGTACATGCAGGTGAACGGCCAGCCATGCGTGTTGGCGGTGATCATCGTCGTCGGGGGATCGGCGTTCACCTCATCGGTCGAGGGGAGTTCGATGCCGTTGGCGAGCGCCGCCGGCCACTCGCCGTTCGACGGCGTCAGGTCGTAAGCTCGCGCGATGAAGCCCTTGGCCGCAGTAAGGTCCCGAAGGCGAGCAGCGATGCCTTGTCGGCGTCCAGATTGAAGAAGCGCGCCTCGGGGTGCGCCACGATCTCCTGGTCGGAGCAGGAGTCCATTGGATGGCCGCCCTTGTCGAGGCACAGCTCCCACGCGATGAACGCCAGCCGGCGCGCGGCGCAGGCGGCGCCGGTCGCCGTCGGGTTGGAGCAGTTCAGATAGCTCGGCAGCGAGCCGTTGGTGGTCAGCACGATCGCCCATTTGCCGCGCAGTTCGGACAGATGCGGCCAGCCGCAGTCGCCGCCGCGCCGCCCGATCGGACCGGGGTGGCAGCGCGCAGCCAGCGTGGCGGGCGTGAGGTAATCGCCCCGGTTCGCGTCGAGCCCGTCGAGCAGCGCCTGCTCGAAATCCTCGGCGGTCTGGTGCTGCTGAGCGCGGAAGCCATCCTTCAGGTCGATGAAGAGCGTGATGATCTCGTGGTTCGGCACCGCCTGATGGTAAGCGCGCAGCAGGCGCAGGCAGTCCGAGAGCTTGCGGCAGGTCGAGCTGCTGTCCGCGCCGACGCCGGTATTGTGATAGACGTACCAGTCGCGGTCGAGCTCGGCCCAATGATCGCGCTCGTTGCTGTCGTGGATGTCGATCTCGACCGATCGCAGATGGTGGAAGCCGAGCATGTCGGGGATCGACTCGTCGCGCTGGTACGCGTTGTGCACCGACTTCATCGCGACCTCGTTATAGCGCGGATCGCCCGTCGCGGGCGGCGCGCCCTTGGTGACGGTGACGGTCACCCAGGCCGGACCCTGGCCGACGCACTGGTCGTCGGTGCCAGGATCGGGGCTGGCGTAGCCATTGTCGCTATAGCTGTCGTCCTGATAGCCGATCTCGAGCGTGGCGGTGGGCGCGGTGATCGCGATCGGCACGCCGAGCCAGTTCGCGATCCGCCCGTGCGGCGACGGCGCCGCGCCCGCGATCGCCAGCGTGCCGCTGTAGAGCCGCTCGGCACTGTCGCCGGTCGGGTCGGCGAAGCGCTTCCAGGTCTTGCCGCTGCCGCCGGTCTGCACACAGCCGCCCGCCGCGACGTGGACGAGGTTGCCCTGTCGCAGCGCCACGCCCGGATAGGCGGTCAGCGGATGCGCGACCTCCGGCTGGTCGATGCGGTAGGTCGTCGAACCGTCGGCGTTGATCGACGTGGTCAGGTGCGGTGCCGCGACGGCAGCGGAGCCGAAGAGCACCGTTACAACGAAGAACAGCAGGGCAAGCGGCCTGGACATCGCCGGTCTCCCCAGGGGTCTGATCTGGCTTACCGCTGATGCTACCCTGGACACGACGCGCCTGAAAGATCAACCGAGCGACGAGAGGCGGCTGGGCGTGTGGCCGTCCGCAGGCTCGTTGGCGGCGAAGAAGGTGGCGCTGCCGGGCTGGCGGCGCGCGCGACGGCGAATGGCTGCTATATGGCAAGGGTGTTGGTTGCTGCCTCTCGGCTAGCGAGCTTGGTCCGCAGAAAGCTGCCGCGCGCAGAGCCCCGACGGATGCCAAGCTTGGGTCAAAGTCGTGGGGGGCAGACTGGGGTCGTGGAGGATCAGCGCAAAGCCTTGTCGTGGAAGCTTGCCGATGGCCATCAGCATGATGATCGTCCGGGCTCCGGCGTCCTAGGTCGTTCTGATCGGCTGGAGAGACTCGGTGGGACTCCGCTTCCAGAGGCGAGCATCCACCGATCAGCTCAGCTTGGCAGCTTTGCGAAACGTCTCGGAGGATACCCATCGTGCGGATTGCTTGCGGCTGCGCTCCAACAGGTGCCCGAACCGCAACATTACGAAACACACAAGAATCATTTGAACCCCAGGAAGCGAGAACCACCACTGGAGGAAGATATGACGCCCCTCGCGAAATGGTCGACGGCGCTGATCCCGATGACAGCCACTATCGCACTCGTGGGATGCGGCGGCGGCGGATCGGACTCCACCACTGCCACGACTACCACAACTTCGTCCTCGAGTTCTACGTCGTCCTCGACAAGTTCGAGCCCGTCTTCAAGCTCCAGCTCCTCGTCGAGTTCTATCGCAACCGGGACCGGCACCGCAGCCGTCGTGACAGCCGCCAATGCTTTCCTCGCGACGCTCAGCACGACCCAGAAGACGGTCGCGACCTCGTCCAGTTCCACGAGCACGGTCCTGTTCGACTTCACGAAAGCCAACGCCATCGTCTGGACCAACCTCCCAGGCGGCAGGCATGGGCTGCGCCTGAACACCAGCACCCTCACCACGGACCAGCTCGCCGCGGCCGAAACGCTGATGACGACCGCCCTCAGCACCGCGGGCAAGACGGAGCAGGACGAGATCCGCAAGGCGGACGACGTGATCGCCGCGGTCAACGCCAACGGCGGATGGGGATCGGGGCTCTACTCGATCGCGATCTTCGGCACGCCGTCGACGACCGCGCCTTGGATGCTCCAGATCACCGGCCATCATTTGGCCTACAACATCACCTACAATTCGACCTATGTCAGCGGCACCCCGACCTTCGTGGGCGTCGAGCCGCCGAACTGGGTAGTGACGTCGAGCGGCACGATCGTCGTGAACGGCACCGCCTCGACCGCCGGAACGCAGCACGCCCCGATCGAAACGCAGCGCGCGGCTCTGTACACGCTTGCCACGGCCATCCAGGCCAACACCACCTACGCCACGGCGGCCAAGCTGACCGGCACCTATACCGACGTCATCCTCGGCGCGAACGGCAACAGCGACAGCAATTTCGGTGCGCTCGCCTATCCGACGACGGGCCGCGGCGTGCTGTACTCGACCTTGGACAGCGCAGCCCAGGCCGATGTTCGCGCTGCGATCGAGGCTTACGTCAACCTGATGCCGAGCGACATCGCAACGACGCTGCTCGCGCAATATGAAAGCGACACGGCGCTGGCCAGCACATATGTCGCCTACTCGCCGGGTACGGGCGGCACAGCCGACTTCAGCGCCTACCCCAATTCCGCGAGCAATCCGCTGGCCTCGCAGCACTCCTACATCCGGATCGATGGGCCGCGCATCTGGATCGAGTTCGTCGTCCAGCAGGGCGTCGCCTATACGAGCTACGTCCACTATCACAGCCTGTGGCGCGACAAGATCGCCGACTATGGCGGTCAGTTCGGCACCGGGTCGGGGAGCTGACCCGATGCGCCGGCTGCCGATGCTGATCCTCGCCATCGTCGCCCAATGCTGGGCGACGATGGCTCAGGCCCACGCTCTTCCCGGCACGGCCGTCCTGCTGGATTTCCAGCGCACGGCGGTGGCGGCCGAGCTGGAGATCCCGCTCGACCAGCTCGAGCTCAGCTTCAAGCAGCCGCTGATGGACTCGCCGATGAATGCGGCAGTCCGCAAGCGGGCGGCACTCACGGCCTATATCCTCGATCATGTTCGGCCGGTCGCGCCCGACGGACGGGCATGGCGCGTCGCGGTGGATGGTATGAGGGTCACTCCGGCGCTCGATGCCGCGCCGATCGAATTGCGGGTTCACCTCTGGATGACGCCGCCGGCCGGCGCGCCTGTGCGCAAGTTCCGTTTCAACTACAGCGTCATCAATCACGAGGTGATGACGCATACGGTGATGGTGTTCGCTCATAACGACTGGGAGAACGGCGTCTTCGCCAACGAGCCCGAGTTGCTCGGCACAATCCGATGGGTGGTTACCGGCATCGACGTTGATCGCGCGGCCGGAAGTTTCTGGCGTGGCCTGTTTGATGTCGTGCGCATGGGGATGTTGCATATCGCCGATGGAACCGATCACCTGCTGTTCCTGCTTGCGCTGCTTCTGCCGGCGCCGCTGCTTGTCCAACGACGCCGGTGGGGCGAGTACGGTGGCTTCCGGTACGGCTTCACCCGGCTCGCCGGGCTGGTGACCGCGTTTACGATCGGCCATTCGGTGACGCTGATCGTCGGCGCGTTCGGTAACATTACTATCCCGTCGCAGCCGGTCGAGGTGGCCATCGCGCTGTCGATCTTCGTCTCCGCGTTGCATGCGTGGCGGCCGCTTCTCCGAGGGCGCGAACGCTGGGTCGCCGCCGGCTTCGGCCTCGTTCATGGAATGGCCTTCTCGCAGGTCGTGAGCGGGGCCGGTCTCGACGGGTGGCACAAGGCGGCGGCCGTGTTCGGGTTCAATTTCGGGATCGAGGTCGTCCAGCTCGCAATTGTTGCCTTGACCGCTCCCTGGCTCATGATCCTGGCAAGAACGGGCCGCTACACGCCGGTCCGCACCGTCGGCGCCGCCTTCGCTGCGGTGGCTTCGATCGGCTGGGTGCTCGAAAGGATCATGAACGTGTCGAACCCGGTCTCCCGAACGCTGGAGGGAGCAACCACGGCCGCCCCGCTGTTGTTCGTCACGCTGGCGCTGCTCGCCCTGCTCTCTCTCGCCCTTGGCAAGCGACCTGCTCCCTTGATACCCGCTCCGGCGCTGGCGGAGGGTACGTGCTGATGAAACGAACCAGGACAAACGCTCGCGCTCTCGACGCCCGTCGGCATCGCGCCGACACTCTCGGTCTTACTCGAAAGGGCATCATCCGGCCGATCCTCGTCGGGTCCGGCTTTCGCTTCGAAAAGCGCTTTGAGCTAAGGCTCTCCAACTATGGTCGATCGCTCGACACAGTCAAAATAGAAGCCTCAAGCCCGTGGAAGCGACGCTCACATCTCCGGACCGCGCGCCGATCGTCCGTGACGCGGCAGTATCCAGATAAAGACGGCTGGAAATACAGAACGTCGCGTTAGCACCAGCCTCTGTCCAGCCGTCCCGCTCGCGTGCGCCTTGCTGCGTTATGTCCAGCTCTCCCCGGCTTCCTGATCCGAGCGCAGCGGACTGATTGGATGTGGCGAACCGGCTGAAATGAATGCTGACATCGTGGCGTCTGTCGCGGCCGAACCAATGATCGAGCCGCAGCGTCGCTGCTCCCGTCAGCCCGGCTTCGGTCGTCTGATACTCGGTCGGACCCATCGGCCCGAACTGCTGGCCAAGCGCCCGCGACCGAATATATTGAAGCGACACCGACGGCGTCAGGCTCCAACTCGGATCCAGCCACGCGACATAGCCGCCGTCTATCCCGGTTCCGATGACGCCACTGTGGTTGGAACCCTGTACCGGCCGACGACCTAGATCGCTGTGGATATCATCGTAGTGCTGAGTACCAAGCGTGCCGTACGCATCGCCGAACCAGTGCCCGACGGTTACACCCGCCGAGATCGCCCCGAGCGTGTAGGTCGACGGCAGCACGACATCGCCTTGTCGGACGGCGGCGGAGAAGCGGGTGAGCGACGCGCGAACATAGGCTTTCCCGAGCTTTCGGGTCACGCCTGCAGAGCCGAAGCCCCGCGCCTCGTCCCCGGCGCGCGCTGTAACGCCTCCGGTCACGCTCAGCATCCAGTCGGGTCCGGCATCCGCAGCAACCGCACGCCCCGACCAGGCGGCGCAGAGTGCGATGGCAAGCGGGCAGGAGCGACTGATCATCCCTTGAGATAGCTGATTGGAGATCGGCGGCAAACTCCGGCGGCTGCCCTCATTGGCAATGGTCAACCATGCCGACATGCGAACGGAGAAGGCAACCCGACCGGTCTAGTGGCTGATGAAACACGAGAGGCGCGCTCAACAGGAACCAGAGGAGAAGGAACGGCAAACCACACGCGAGCGCTCCGCTCCGCCAACTCGCCGAGCCAAATTTCGACACCAAGGCTGCCCCGGCCAGCCCTAGAATCAGGTTCGGCAGGTAATGGTAGAGGTACATGACACGCGAAGCGGCCAGGACGAGATCGCTCGCCATCAACAAGCCCCACGCGGTCAGAAGCCCGGCACAGACATACTGGTCCGCGGCCGAGAGTTCGGGCTGTCGCTTCAAACGTGTGGTGAGCAGGACGCCGCAGCCGACAAGTCCGGCGAGAGACACCAACCAGTCAACGAGGTTCGGCGTCAGCTCGAGATAGGACGTCGTGCTGCCGTTGCTGTCCCACCGGTAGTTGATCGGACGGCGGCCGACAGGCCACCCCCATGGGCTGGAGCCGTTCCTGTCGCCGGTGCTGATGCCGGCAAGGTCGTTCTCCATATACTTACGATAGTCCCGTCCCAGCGAGATCATGTCGCCGGGGGCGAGCGTTGTTCGCTTCGCCAAGGCGAGCCAGGTGCGCTCCGACATGACGGTGCGGTCGGTGATCCCGGCGGGGGTTGTGAGGTCGGGAGGCAGGCGGCTGACTGCCAGATAACAGGCGCCGGTAAGGCCGCAGGCGATCACGAACCCACCTCCGGCTGCACCAAGAGTGCCCAAAGCCGCTCTCGCGCTCTGTGGCAGGTTTCGCGGGGCGCGTCGGGCGACGGCGAGCACCGCGGGCAGGACAAGGAGCAGCACGGCGTTCGCGCGCACCATCGTGGCGAGGCCGATCGCGCCCCCGAGCACGAGGTCGCGCCAGCCGAGGCGACGGCGTACCGCGCCGACGAACGCCAGCAGGGCGCTCAGGATGAACACGATCTGGAAGGCGTCGAGATGACCGGCCCGGAACTGGGTCAGGATCACGCCGTCGAAGATATAGCAGGCGCTCAGGTTGAGCGCCGTCCACCGATCGCGCGCGAGCGCGAGCATCAGGAGAAAGAACAATCCGGCGCCAAGGGTGCCGAAGAGCGCCGAGGCGCAACGGATCCCGCGATAGTCGAAATCGCGCGGCATCCGCTCGCCGGGAATGCTCTTCACCGCCGCGATCGGATGCCAGTCGATCGTCCGGTTCAAGCCGCTCAGCCGGTCGCCAGCCGCAATCAGCATCAATCCGAGCGGCGGGTGGGAGGCGAACTGAATTCGGCCCAGCTCGAAGCGGGCGGTCGCCGTGATGTAGTAGTTTTCGTCCCAGATTGGCTGGTGAATGTCGCCAAGGCCACGGAACAGGTTCCAGCCGGCGAGCAGCATCACGATGACAAGGCAAGTCGCGGTCCGCGTACGCGCCGTCATCCCTCACGCCAAGTATAACGCGACGAGACGCCGTAGTTCCACACCGCGCCGACCATCGCGCCAACGACAGCCGCAAGAGGCCAGGCGACGCTATGCCGAAAAAGGAAATCGGCCATGCCGACATTCGCGACGCCACCGAAACCGCAGGTCAGGCCGAAGGAGGCAAGCCCCGACAGCCAGCGCCAGCCGCGGCGCGTCCGGTCGGAATAGGTCAGCACGTTGTTGACGCTGTAGTTGACGACGATCGAGATGCCGGTGGCGATCGCCTGCCCCGCCGGAAAATTGACTATGTGCGAGGCAAGCAGGGTCGTCAGGGCGGTGAAATGGACCAGCAGGCCGGCGGCCCCGATCGCGCCGAACGCGATGAAGCGGGTGGCGACGAACCGGCCGAAACGCTTGTCGGCGAGCATCAACAGATACTGCCAGATCACGCCAGGCGAGAGCTTGCTTTCGCCGCGATGGCGGGTGGCGAATTTGAGCGGCACCTCGGCGATGGAAAGCGGACGCCGGACGCTCAACACCAGATCGAGCAGGATCTTGAACCCGATGCCGGTCAGGTCCCGGACATGATCCTCGAACAGGCGACGGCGCAGCATGAAGAAGCCGCTCATCGGGTCGGAGAGCTTGGTGCAGGCGGTAGACCGGCCGAGACGCGCCGCCAGCCCGCTGATGACCGCCCGTGACCGCGACCATCCACCGTAGCTTCCATCCGCCACGTTGCGGCTGGCGACCACCAGATCAACGCCACCGACGCGCAGCCGATCATACATTTCAGAGAGCAGCGCCGGGTCGTGCTGAAGATCGGCGTCCATGATTGCCAGCAGCGGCGCGGTCGTCGCCAGCATCCCCTCGATGCAGGCCGACGAGAGACCCCGCCGGCCGAGCCGCCGGATGACGCGCACGCGTGCGTCGCGTCGGCCGATCGCGCGGACGCGCGCGGCGGTGCCGTCCGGAGAGTCGTCGTCGACCAGGATCAACTCCCAGTCTATTCCGACGAGCGCGAGCGCGACACGTGCGACGACTTCATCCACATTGTCGCGCTCGTTGAAGGTCGGCACGATGACGGCGAGTTCAGGGGGACGCAGCGCATCCGGAACCGGAGCGCTGCGCGTCGAGGGGGGCCAACGGTCGAGTGCGAGGGTGGCCATGTCAGACCGCCACGCCGACCACCGCGAGCGCGGTGTAGCCGGACGCCACGCTGCCGGTGAATGTGGGCGTCTGCTGGGCGATCTGCGCGGCGGTGTTGTCGCCGAAGACGTTGTCGGTGGACGTGGAGACGCCCGTGAAGCGGCTCTGGCTCGTCGAGTAGCCGGTCGCGCTGCTGTAGACGACCGAGCAGACGCTCGCCGGCATCGCGAACTGCGACGTGAGCTTGGCCGCACGGCCGCCCGTCGCGACGGCGAGGCTCGTGAAGATCTCGAAATGCATGTGCGGATACCGGCCGGAATAGCAGGCGGGATAGATCGTGGTGAAGGTCACCTGCCCATTCGCGTCCGTCACCTGGACGCCGCGCAGGTAGCTTTCGGTCGGTACGTCGTAGAGCGAGTAGCTGCCGTCGCGGTTGCAGTGCCAGAGATAGACGGCATAGCCGGCCAAGGGCGCGCAGGCGGCGTTGGCGTTGACGACGGTGATCGTGAAGGTGACCTGGACGCCGGGCGCCACGGTCGTCGATCCGATGAAGCTTGGCCGGATGTCGCTACGCACGATCCCGCTCGCGGTGAGCACGTTCGACGTCGAGCCGGACGCATTGTTGGTGCCGTCCGCCGGGTATGGGCCGGCCGTTTCGGACGGATCCGCGATGCACGTCCCGCTCGCCGACGAGGTGGAGGAGGCGGAGCTCGAACTGGAGCTTGCGGTCGAGCTGGAAGAACTCGAGCTTGTCGAGGCCGAGCTGCTGACGCTGGACGATCCCGTCGACGCCGCGGAGTCGCTGCTGTCGGAGCCGCTGCCGCCACCGCAGCCGGCGACGAGCGCGGCGCCGCCGGCCGAGGCAAGGAAGCCCAGCGCCCGACGGCGCGCCATGACCTGCGAGGAGATCGTCGCAAGGTCGTGGTGCAGACCACGATCATGCTCCTCGATATGTACCTGACTCATGTCCATTCCTTCGTCGAAGCCGACCCTGCTTGGTTGGCCCGGGGAATGTCGCGCCCGGCATTTGCGCGTGGATGTCAGTGATCGCCGCCAATGTTACGGCGTGTTGTTAGAGGCTGTCACACGATCGCGGCTTCATGCCTTGCTTACTTGCGGCACGAACAGATAGCCCTCGTTGCGTACGGTCTTGATGAGCTCGGAATCGCCGTCCGGCGAACTTAGCTTGCGCCGGAGCCGACTGACCTGCACGTCGATCGCGCGATCATAATGCTCGCTGTCCGCCCCGCGCGCGAAATCGAGAAGCTGGTCCCGCGTGAGCACGCGGCGCGGGTGCTCGACGAAAGCGCGCAGAAGCCGAAATTCTCCATCCGAGAGCGACACGTCCTCCCCGGCCGGATTGGTCAGCGTCCGCCCCTGCAGATCCATGCGCCATCCGGCGAAGCGATGGCCGGGCTCGGCTGGAGCCGCCGGCGGGGCGTCGTCGGCCGTCGCATCGGCGCGGTCGTTGCGTCTCAACACGGTGCGTATGCGCGCGAGCAACTCACGCGGGTTGCAGGGCTTCGGGAGATAGTCCTCGGCCCCCATTTCGAGACCGACGATGCGGTCGACATCCGTGCCGACCGCCGAAAGCATGATTACCGGCGGGCCATTGCCTTTTTGCAGCCGGCGTAGCGCCGAGAGGCCATCCTCACCCGGCATCATGACGTCGAGAACGATCAGGTCGTAGCTGTTGGTCTGCAAGGATGCGCGCATCTCGACCGGGTCGCTGGCAGTGTCCGCCTTGAACCCATGCTTCTCCAGGAAGGAGGCTATCAGGTTTCGAATACCGGGATCGTCGTCGACGATGAGGATGCGGGTGGCGAGATCCATGGGGACTATGATGGCGTTCATGCGCTCCGATAGCCAGCCCATCGTCACCGGCAGATTTCAGCCACTCCGCTAACCGCAACACTGCAGTATTTCTCGCCGGTGCATCGTTACAAACCGACATTCGTGCGCAATCCCCGCCGAGCACTTGTCTCCCCGATACATCGGGAGACCGGGCATGACGATCGAGCGGAAAGGACGGACGGCAGCACTGCTGCTCGGGCTGACCTGCGCGATCGGATACGCGAGCGCCGTCTCCGGTCAGGTCATGGAGATCGCCGACGATGGCGCGGTGCTCGTCCGCAGCGGCGGCGGTGCGGTGCGATGGAGCGGCGGAACCCATGCGACGCCCGATGACGCCGACCCGATCACGCCCGACCTTGCGGTTCCCGGGGAGGCGGTGACGCAGGAAGGGGCGCTCGCCGTTCCCCCCGCCTATGCCGCCGCCGTCGAGCGCATCGCCGCCGCCAACGATCTGGCGCCGGCCCTGCTTGCATCGCTCGTCTGGCAGGAGAGCCGCTGGCAACCCGGCGCCGTCTCTAGGGCAGGCGCGCTCGGCTTGGCCCAGCTCATGCCGGCGACGGCGCGGACGCTCGGCGTCGACCCGCGCGACCCGGTCGCCAATCTCGAGGGCGGCGCGCGTTTCCTGCGGGCGCAGCTCGACCTCTTCGACGGAGACGTGGAGAAGGCGCTCGCCGCCTACAATGCCGGTCCCGCGCGCGTGCTGCGCGCCGGCGGCGTTCCCGCCATTCCCGAAACCCGCGCCTATGTCGCGGCGATCGTCGGCCGCCTCGCCGGCACCCTTCAGACCACCAAGGAGTCCGTCCGATGAAGACCCGCATCACCCTCCCGCTCGCCAGCGCCGTGCTGACCATGCACCCCGCCGTCGCGCTGGCTGCTACCGGCGATCCGCAGGGCTCCGGCCCGATCGTCGCCGCGCTCGGATGGCTGCAGGGAACGCTGCTCGGCAACGTCGCCACCGCCGTCGCGGTGATCGCGGTGGCAATGGTCGGCTTCATGATGCTGACCGGCCGGATGAACTGGCGTTTCGGCGCGACCGTGATCGTCGGCTGCTTCGTGCTGTTCGGCTCCTCGGCGATCGTGTCGGGCATCCAGTCCACTGCCAGCGCTTCGCGCTGAGGCCGCGATGACGCTAGCCCGCGCCCCGGTGTTCCGCGCGCTCACCCGGCCGCAGATGTTCGCCGGCGTGACCTACAGCTTCTTCGTGCTGAACGCCGCGCTGACCACCGAGGCCTTCCTGGTGTCGCGGTCCTGGATCGCGCTGCCGATCGCGGTGCTGATCCACGGCGCCGGCTACTTCGCCTGCCTGCGCGAGCCGCGCGTGTTCGACCTGTGGCTGACCAAGGTCGGCAAGTGCCCGCGCGTCCGCAACTGGAAGCGCTGGGGCTGCAACAGCTACTCGGCCTGAGGAGAGAACCCGTGACGAAGTGGACCGGACCTGCCGCCTGGGGCAAGCGCGAAGCCCGCGCCGGCGATCGCCTGCCCTACGCCGCCCATCTCGACGGGCACATGCTGGCGCTGCGCGACGGCTCGGTGATGCGCTCGCTCCATATCGCCGGGGTGCCGTTCGAGACCGAGGAGTCCGCGCAGCTCAACCACATGCTCGGCGTGCGCGAGGTCATGCTCCGCAGCGTCCTCGATGCGCGCTTCGTGCTTTATCATCACGTCGTCCGTCGCCGTGTCGCGGTCGAGATCGGCGGCGGCAGCGAGGCGCCGTTCGCGGCCGATCTCGACCGGCGCTGGCAGGAGCGCCTGTCCGGACGCCGCCTGTTCGTCAACGAGCAGTTCCTGACGCTCGTGCGCCGCCCCGCGCGGGGCAAGACCGGCTGGCCGGAACGGCTGGGCAGGCGCCTGCGCCGCTCGGCCGCCGACGTCGACCCGGGCGATCGTCGCGAGCTGGATGCTGCCGTGACCGCGCTGCTCGCGTCGCTCGAAGGCTATGGCGCGCGTCCGCTCGGCCTCTACGAGGGCGAAGGAGGCCGCTGTTCCGAGCCGCTCGAGCTGCTCTCCGCGCTCTACAATGGCGAGATGCGCCCGGTGCTGCTGCCTGGCGACGGCGTCGATCTCGGGCACCACATCCCCTATGCGCGTCTGTCGTTCGGGCTCGACGCGATCGAGGCTCGACGCGCCGGCTCGCGCAGTTTCGCCGGCGTCGTCGGCGTGAAGGAATATCCCGACGCGACCCGGCCGGGGATGATCGACAACCTCCTGCGCCTGCCGCACGAGCTCGTGCTGACCGAGACGTTCGCCTCGGCCGACCGCCAGATCGCGCGGGAGCGGATCGACCTGGCGCTGCGCCGGCTGAAGGCGTCCGACGACGAGGGTGGCGCCGAGCGCGCCGAAATGCTCGCCGCCAAGGATGCGCTGGGCGCGGGCCAGGCGGGCTTCGGCGACCATCATCTGAGCCTGCTCGTCCGCGCCGAAACCCTGTCCGGTCTCGATCGGGCGCTGGCCGAGGCGACCGCCGCCCTGGCGGATCTGGGCGCGATCGCGGTGCGCGAGGAGGTCAATCTCGAGCCGGCCTTCTGGGGCCAGTTTCCCGGCAACGAAAGCTATGTCGTGCGCCGCGCGCTGATCTCCACGACCAATGCGGCGGGGTTCGTGTCGCTCCATGGGTTCCCGTCGGGCACGGCCTCCGGCAATCACTGGGGCGATGCCGTGACCGTCTTCGAGACGACGAGCGCCACCCCTTATTTCTTCAACTTCCACGAGGGCGATCTCGGCAACTTCACCGTCATCGGCCCGTCCGGATCGGGCAAGACCGTGGTGCTCAACTTCCTCACCGCGCAGGCGCAGAAGTTCGCGCCGCGTACCATCCTGTTCGACAAGGATCGCGGCGCCGAGATCTTCCTGCGCAGCCTGGGCGGCCATTACGCCCGGCTGACACCCGGCGAGCCGACCGGCTTCAATCCGCTCCAGCTCCCCGACACGCCCGTCAACCGCGCGTTCCTTCGCGACTGGTTCGGCGTGCTGCTGGCGGCACACGGTCCGGAGGAGACGGCTGCGATCGCGTCCGCCGTGGACGCCTGCTTCGATCACGATCCCGCCTTCCGCCGGCTGCGCCACTTCCGCGAACTGCTGGGCGGCAGCCGCCGGCCCGAACCCGGCGACCTCGCCGCCCGGCTCGCGCCGTGGATCGGCGCCGGCGAACATGCCTGGCTGTTCGACAATCAGCGCGACGCGCTCGATCTCAGGGCGACGACGCTGGGCTTCGACATGACCGAGCTGCTCGACAGCCCGCGGCTGCGCACGCCGGCGATGATGTACCTGTTCCACCGCATCGACGAGCGGCTCGACGGCGAGCCGACGATGATCCTGATCGACGAGGGCTGGAAGGCGCTCGACGATCCGGTCTTCGCCGCGCGCATCCGCGACTGGATGAAGACGCTGCGCAAGCGCAACGCCATCGTCGGCTTCGCCACCCAATCGGCGCGCGACGCGCTCGACAGCAGCATCGCGTCGGCCATCGTTGAGCAGACCGCGACGATGATCTTCATGCCAAACGCCAAGGCGCGCGAGGAGGATTATTGCGGAGGCTTCGGGCTCACCGCACACGAGCTCGACCTGATCCGGCAGCTTCCCGCGCACAGCCATTGCTTCCTGGTCCGCCACGCCAACCATTCGGTCGTCGTGCGGCTGGATCTCGGCGGCATGCCCGATCTGCTCACGGTACTGTCGGGCCGCGAGGCGAGCGTCCGCCGCCTCGACATCGTTCGCGGTGCGGTGGGCGACGATCCGGCGCGCTGGTATCCCATCCTGACCGGCGCGCCCTGGCCAGGCGAGAGCGATGACGAGCCGCTCCCGCTGATGGCGGCAGCGGAATGAGCGCCTGTCCTGCATTCACCGCCGATGGCGGCATTGCCGACGCGCTCCGTTCGGTCGACTGCATGTCGGCCGCCGGCACGGCCGAGGCGTTCGGCCGGCTGCTTGGCAGCCATGGCATGCTCGGGCCGGTGCTGACCCTGGTCATGACGCTGTACGTCGCACTGCTGGCGATCAACCTGCTGACCGGCCGCAGCTCGCTCGGGCTCTCGATGCTGACACCGCGCATGCTCGGCCTCGGCCTGGTGCTGACCTTCGCCACCTCGTGGATCGCTTATCAGAGCGTCGTCTGGAATCTGCTGGTCGGTGGACCCGACTGGATCGCCGGCGTGCTCGTCGGCACCAAGGGTTCCGCGACATCCGTGTTCGCGAGCCGGCTCGACATCATCTTCGACGCGGTGGCGCGCGCCGCCGAGGCTGCCCAGAACGGCGGTGGCGGCGATGGCGCCACCGGAACGCCGATTGCCGTCGTATCGTCGGGCAAGATGATCTCTCCCGCCGATCTGCTGTGGTTCGCGGCGCTGCTGCTCATGCTCGGCACCGTCGGCGTGCTGCTCGTCGCCCGGATCGCGCTGGCGGCGCTGCTCGCACTCGGCCCTGTGTTCATCCTTATGGGCCTGTTCAGGGGCACGCGCGGGCTGTTCGAAGGCTGGCTGAAGGCGGCCGTCCTGTTCGCGCTGGTGCCGCTTCTGACCGTCCTGATCGGCGGCGCCGGCCTCGTCATGATGGCGCCGCTGATCCGGTCGCTCGACGGCGGCCAGCCCGACATGCGCGCGGCCGCCACCGTCTTCATGGGTGCCTGCGTCCATGTCGCGCTGATGATCATGGCGCTGCGCACCGCCACCACGCTCACCGCCGGCTGGCGCTTGCCGGGAAGCGTCGGGCGTAGCGAGGAACGTTCGAGCCCCGCCTGGCGCGCGGCGCCGGTCACGGTGGTCGGTGCCGCCCAGGCGATCGCGCCTCGGGAGATGGCGCCGGTATCGGCGGATCGCGTCCGTGCGATCGTCGGCGGTCTCGCGGCACATTCGGGCGAGGCTCGCGGCGCGGGTACGGTCAGCGACGGCGATCGCGGATCGCACGATCGCGCCCGGACCATCGTGGCGCTCTCCGGCCGTCCACTGGAGCCACCCACGCCTGCCGATGACGCTCGCGCGAGAGGCATCGGCAGCCGTTACCGCGCGCCCATTTCCCAAGCCAAGGAGCTGCCAGCATGATCCGCTCGGCCCTGATCACCCCGTTCGGCCTCGCCCTCGCGATGGCCGGCGCGACGCCTGCCGCCGCCAACGACGCGCGCATCCGCGCGATCCACTATGACGCGACGCGCATCGTCACCATCCCGGGACGCGAGAAGATCCAGTCGACGATCGTCTTCGAGGACGGCGAGCGGATCGAGAACATCGCGCTCGGCGACGCCGCCGAGTGGCAGGTCACGCCCAACAAGCGTTCCAACCTGCTGTTCCTGAAGCCGCTGACGGTGCGCGGCCGGACCAACATGACCGTCATCACCGACCGGCGGACCTACATGTTCGACCTGACCGCCTCGAAGGCGGCGCCGGCGATCTACAGCCTGAGCTTCATCTATCCCGCACCCCCGCCGACGCCGTTGTTGGTCGAGCAGCCGAAGCCGGTGCTGCTTGCCGTGTCAGCACCACCGCCGCCGCCCGACTATAATTTCGCCTGGAGCGCGAAAGGCGCGAAGCGGCTGCTGCCGGCGCGGAGCTTCGACGACGGACGCTCCACCTATCTGAGCTGGCCCGTCAAAGGCGAAGTCCCGGCGATCCTGGCGATAGGACCGGACGGCAGCGAGGGGCCGGTCAACTACTCGGTCCATGGCGACTACATCGTGATCGACGGCACGCCGGCCACGCTGGTGCTCCGCTCCGGCAAGGAGGTCGCCACGCTCGTCAACGGTCGCAAGCCGACGATCACGGCAGGCCCACCCGCGTCGGTCGCGACGCTGACCGCGGAGCGCTGAGCCATGCAGACGACCACATTCCTGCCCGCCACCTTGCCGCTGGCCGATCCGCGGCTGGACATGGACGAGAACGCGCTGGTGCTGGCCAGCCGCAACGGCTTTCCTATCGTCGCGAGCCGGGTCCAGCGAAAGGACGGCCTTGGCCTCGCAGCCGGCGCGGCCGGCGCCATCCTGCTGGGAGGCGCGACCTTGTGGTCGATGAGCTCCCACCGAACGGTCGAACCGCCAGCTCCGGTTGTCTCGGCGCCGGTCCCGTCACCCATGGCGCCTGCATCGCGCGCGCTGCCGATGCCGGTCGCGCCGCCAATGACACCGCCTGCCCCTTTGGCCGCTCCAGCTCCGGCGGCAGCAGCGACGCCGGTGACGGGCACGGCGCCGGTCCTCGTCATGGACGCGAGCGAGCCGATCGCATCCGCGGACACCGCGCCTCGAACGGTCGCCAGCGCTGCCGGCGCGCCGAAGCCGACCGTCCAGCAGCCGCTTTCGGAGAACGAGGCGTTCACGGCACGCATCGGCGACTCTGCCGTCGATACCGCTTCCGCTACCCGGATGGTCGATCCGACGAACACCATCACCCAGGGCACGTTGATCGCCGCCGTCCTCGAGACGGCGATCGACAGCGATCTGCCGGGGTACGTCCGCGCCATGGTCACACAAGACGTGCGGTCGTTCGACGGCACCCGCATCCTGATCCCGCGCTCGTCGCGGCTGATTGGCCAGTACAAGAGCGGGCTCGCTGCCGGCCAGACCCGGGCCTACGTCATGTGGTCGCGCCTGATCCGCCCCGATGGCGTGTCGGTCGCGCTGGCCTCGCCGGCGACCGACTTCGCCGGCCGGTCGGGGCTCGGCGGCCAGGTCGACGGCCACTTCATGAAGCGGTTCGGCTCGGCCATGCTCCTGTCGGTGGTCGGCGCCGCCGGCGCGGTCGCGAGCAGCGGCGCCAGCCTCGTGCTCTCCACCAGCGGCCAGAGCGCGGCATCGGTCGCAGCCCAGCGCGACGCGCAGATCCCGCCCACGATCCGGGTGCGCCAAGGCCAGCCGATCCGCATCTTTACCGCGCGCGACCTCGACTTCGCCAGCGTGGCGCAGGAGGCGGCACAGTGAGCGCGGCGGTCGTCCCGATCGAGGAGGGCGTTTATCTCGCGGCTTACCTCGCCCCGTTCCGGCAATGGCTGGAGCGCGAGGACGTGTCCGAGATCCTCGTCAACCGGCCGGGCGAGATCTGGATCGAGGCGGCGGGGTGCGCGACGATGGAGCGCGTCGACGCGCCGCTGGTCGATGACCGCTTGCTCCAACGCCTAGCCGAACAGGTTGCCCGCATGAGCCACCAGGGTGTCAATCGCGTCCAGCCGCTGCTCGCGGCGACGCTGCCGGACGGTGCGCGTATCCAGATCGTCGGACCGCCGGCGACGCGAGGACATTGGGCCATGGCGATCCGCCGCCACCGCTTGGTCGACCTGCCGCTCGATGCCTATGATCGCGGCCCCCTTGCTTTGTCCGATGCGCCGGGGTGGCGGGACGGCGATCCGGTCGGCGATCCGATCGGCTATCTCCGCGCAGCCGTGCGCGCGCGCGCGACCATATTAATCAGTGGCGGCACCTCCAGCGGCAAGACCACCTTCCTCAATGCCTTGCTCCGCGAAGTCCCGTCGAGCGAGCGCGTCGTGCTCGTCGAGGACACGCCCGAAGTGCGCCTGCACGGCGCGAACGGCATCGGGCTGATCGCGGTGAAGGGCGAGACCGGCGAGGCGAAGGTCACGACGGACGACCTGTTGCAGGCCTCGCTTCGCCTCCGACCGGATCGCATCGTTCTCGGCGAGCTACGCGGCCGCGAAGCGGTCAGCTTCCTGCGCGCGATCAATACCGGCCACCCGGGATCGTTCAGCACGATCCACGCCAATAGCTGCGCGGGCGCGCTCGAACAGCTCGCGCTGATGGTGATGCAGGCCGGGCTTGGCCTCTCGCGCGCGGACACCATCGCGTACGCCCGCTCGGTCGTGGACCTGATCGTTCAGCTCGACCGGCGCGAGGGCCAGCGCGGCATCGCCGCGATCGTGCGCACGGACCGTCACGCGGCAATTGCCGATCGAGGAGAATGACGATGGGTGGATTGAGCCTGATGCACTGGGCGATCGTCGCCGTCATCGTCCTGCTGCTGTTCGGCAAGGGCCGCCTCTCGGCAACCATGGGTGATGTGGGCAAAGGCTTGCGCAACTTCCGCCAAGGCCTTGCGGAGGACGAGCAGCCGGCGCTCACGGTTGGCGAGCCCCCGTCGCCGGTGGCATGATCCGGGCATGACCACGCTATTCCGCCCGCGCGCCTGGCGCGGACCCTCGCTGGCAATGCAGATCCTCGCTCTCCTGCTCGGCGGTCTGATCGTCGCGCAGCTCGTGACGCTGCTGCTCACGCTGGTTCTTCCGCCGGAACCACCCGCGCGATATGACTTGAAGGACATCGCGACCGCATTGCGGTCCGGTCCTCGCAGCGCACGCGGTCTCGAGAGCGTCGTGCAGGGCGCTCCGCCCGAAAACAGCGGTCGGGGGTGGCTGGAGTCGAGCTCCTCGCGCGAAGATCTTGCACATCTGCTCGGCGTGCCGGCGCAGGACGTGCGACTGTCGTTCTACACGCCGCTGCCGTTCGCGGGCGCGGCCGCCCCGCTTCGCCGCGCCGAAGCGGCCGTTGCGCCGCTGGCCTCGATCAGCCAGATCCTCCCGCGCGCGCGCCTGGAGCAGCCCGCGAATTTCTTGCCGGCGGATGCCTCCGGGCTCGCCGACAGCGTTAGCCGGGGGGTGGACGAGGATCAGCCTCGGCTGATTCGGGCATCTTACCTGGTGCTCGCGCAAGCCGCTCCCGGAGGTGGCTTCCCAGGCGGACCGCCTGGCGGAGGTCCAGGCGGCGGCTTCCCGGGTGGCGGCTTTCCAGGAGGACCGGGTGGTGGCTTTCCCGGCGGCGTTCCGGGTGGCCCGGCGCCGACAGGCGTTCCCTCGGCACCACCGTTCAGCCCGCCTCCGACAGCCGCGCCTGCGTCGGTGCCCGCATCTGCACCGGCTGCAGCGCCGCCCGCGGCGTCGCAAGGCGCCGCACCTCCAGCGGGATCGGCCCCGTCACAGCAGTCTACCCGACAAGCCGTTGCGCCGGCACCTATCGGGCCGACAGGGCCGGCGGGAGCCGGGTTGAACGGTGCAGCCTCTCCTGGGTTGCAGCCTCCAACCTTTTCCGTTCAAGCCCCGTCGAGCCTCTTGCCAACGATTTTACCGCCGACGAGCGGGCGGACCATCCCACAGGTCAGGTCTGCCGAGCCGCGAGCGCCGCACGGCGTTCCGAACGTCAGCGTGCCGGCGGCGGCGCCGGTCGTCGATGTCTCGCCGTTGCCGTCGCCGCCAACTCTGGCTGCGACCGGTGTTGGCGGCACGGCGTCGCCAAGCAGTGCTGCTGAGCTCGCGGGCAAGCTCTCTGCCACGCTGCCTTTTTCCGACGTGCCACGAACAGGCGTGCAGCGGGCGATCGATCGGGCGAGGCAGTTCCTTGGGCTTGGCCCATCTCCCTTCGTCGAGGGAGACTTCGTCGCCGCCTTGCGACTGCCCGACGGGCGCTGGGCGGTCGTGCAACCCCGCGCGGCTACTTTCCTGACGCAGTGGCAGAAGCGTGTGGCGCTTTGGTTCGTCATCGCGTTCGGATTGGTCGCGCCGCTTGGTTGGCTGTTCGCGCGGCGCCTGAGCAAGCCGCTCGACCGCTTCGCCGACGCCGCCGCGCGCCTCGGTCGCGATCCCTCCGCCGCGATCGCCGCTCTCGACGGTCCCGCCGAGATCGGCCGCGCCGCGCACGCTTTCAACCTCATGCAGAACCGCCTGCGATCCTTCGTCGACGACCGCACCGCGATGGTGGGCGCTATCAGCCATGATCTGCGCACGCCGCTGACCCGCATGCGCTTCCGCATCGAGGACGTTCCCGAT
>CAXTTP010000005.1:0-11584 GCA_964247195.1 uncultured Sphingomonadaceae bacterium | reverse complement strand
GCAGATGATCAGCTCGGTGCTCGCGTTTATCCGCGACGCCTCCACGCCGGGCGTGCGCGAGCGTCTCGATCTGCGCACGTTGCTCGACGACGTGGCGGAGGACGCGGCACTGGTGGGGGGTGACGTCGTCGTCGAGGCGGACGTTGCCGCCGCAGTGGAGGTCGACGTTCTGGGGATGCGGCGTCTTCTTGCCAATCTGGTCGAGAACGCCATCAAATATGGCGAGCGTGCTCGGGTCCGCCTGTCCGTGCTGGGAGACGAGGCGATCGCATCCATCATCGACGATGGTCCCGGCCTGCCGAACAACGAGCTCGAACAGGTCTTCCAGCCCTTCTACCGCACGGCCGCTGCACGCGCATCGAGCGCGCCCGGAACCGGTCTCGGCCTCGCCGTCTGCCGCTCGATCGCTCGCGCGCATGGCGGCGACGTCCGGCTCCTCCAGACGAGGGAGGGCTTCATGGCCGAACTGCGCGTACCCCTTGCATATGAGGCAGACCGACTGCTGGCGGCGTAGAATCGACATATTAGGAATAGCGCGGTGTGGCGATCCTGCGACGTTAGCTCAGAAGGTCACCATGCTGCAGGTTCATCCGCCGAATTCATGCTAACAATCGTGTCATGTCTTGAGCTGGACACAAGAGAAAGCGAGACTTGATCTATGCAGGTTCAGGAGTCCGGCGAGGACACTGCCGACAATGTAGATGTTTCCTCGTGCGCACGGACGCTGAAGGGCCGACACGGTGGGAGCTGAGTGATGGATGACGTGATGAATAGTGTAAACGAGCCACGGCGATCGCCTACCTCGCGTTGCTCGCGGGCATGACGCGCTCATACGGCCTGACCGGCGCAGGCATCGCCTACCTGCTCGGAACGCTGGTGCCGACCGGCTTCATGCTCGTGCTCACGGTGGCGGGCTGTCGGCGGCGGAGCAGTTACGCGCACCATGGCATTGTGCTACGGGCCGCCGCGTGACGGGCGAGCTTCAGGAGCGGCACTTCACCGACGCACAGTGCGACGCGCTGTTTGCGGCCGTGCTGGTCAACGATGTCGTCGATGCTCATACCGAACTTCCTGACGTGATCGAGCTGAACTTAACCGAACAGCAGTTGAGCGATTGCTTTGGGATTTGCCGGCAGCTCTGGAAGAGCGGCGTGCAGCGCGAAACGCTCCTGGCGCTGACCGGCAAGCTCTGGCGCGACCGCGATCTCGACGCAGAAGACCGCCTGGCGTTCAAGCATGCGCGTGCCAAATTCAAGCATCTTCGCTTCGCCTACGCGCTCTACGATGCGAGTCACCGCTATCCGCTGATGCTGGACTGGATGACCACGGCGATGGGTCACCTGCAGGACGCCTTCAAGAACCAACGTCACGGAACGGTAGCGCGCGAGGCCGCCTTATCCCGCCTGTTGCTGACTGCCGGCCCGCAGCGGCTGCTAACGAGCGAGCTCGACCGCTTCACACCCTGTAGTAGCGAAGCCTTCCGCCTCTACGTCCGAAAACAGGCTGCCAACCTGCGCGAGGTGCTGGCCCGCGATGCTGTCACCGGCGAGCAATTTCATGCCACGCGCAAGATCATCAGCCGCCAAGTCTCCTTCTACGACAGCCTGAGGTCCATAGAGCCATCGCGACAGGCGTTCCTGATGTCGCGTTCGCTTGCCGCTATCAACGGGCTGATGGGCGACATGCACGATAAACTCGTCGAACAGAGTATGGCGGGGACGCGCGACTATCGTCGCGAACCGCTTGCGCTGCCCGAGGACATCAGACGGCGTCTGAGCGAGCTGTCGGAACGCTATCTCGCGATATGACCGGTGCTAATCCTCCGTCAGCACCTACAGCGCGACCTCGTCGCCGCAATTGACACTTGCACTGGCTTAGACTGTCCGCGACCGAGCGGATAACAGTTAGTCGCCTCCCGACCTGCACGTACATTCCTGCTGGACCAGTCGCACGACGCGCCCAGGGTCCACCCTCCTGCACCGCGCGCCAGCGCAGTTGGCAGCGGCAATATCGTCAGCGTGCTTCCGCCAACTTCGTATAGGGCACGAACTCGCCCAGACCGACGAAGCCTGAATAGAAGTGCGTAGAGCGGTCGAGCAGCCGGACGGTATCTATGCTGCAAAGCTGTGACGAGTGCGTGTCGGTCACGAGGATGTCGTCGCGATCGAGCGAGCTTTGGCCGCTGCTGGGACGGTTGACGTAGAGCCGGTTGCCCAGCGTCCGATACAGGATCGCGGCCCCGTCGATGATCTCGCTCGATTCGATGTCCCGGAGGTAGATGCAATCGACCGGCTGGCCAGCGACCCGACCGTCGAGCGCCTTCGCCAGACGGGCCTCGCTCCGTAAATTGGCCGCAGGACCCGCAACGGCCTGGGTGGCACCGATCGCGATCAAAGCGCCGGCGAAGACAACTGACTGAATGCGCATGGGAATCTCCTTACATCCGAAAATAAGGCGACGCTGCTGAACCTGCACTGACTGACGCCTGTCGCTTAGCTTGGCGCAGGAGGCGCGGCGGCGACGCGCTACGTTCGATCCGCGGTCTTGCGTGCGATCTTGCCGGGCCTCGGTTTCGGCAGCGGCAGCGCCGCCGCCGAGACACGCACCAACTCGGTCAGCCAGTCGCTGTCCTCCCATCGCTCGGGATCGATCAGCAGGTAAGGCTTTGCGCCCGGATAGGGCGAAATTTCGTCCACGTTCCCGGCGAACGCGCGGCCGGGCTCCGTCGGTTTTATGAACAGCCGGTCGTCGCCGATGATCGCGACCATACGGCCATCGCAATAGAGGCCGTATTCCCCGAACATCGCCCTTGCCGACACCGCGCCCGCATCCGCGATCTGGTCGAGGATGTAGTCGACAGTCTTGCGGTCGGTGGCCATGGCGCCACTCTGCCCGAGGCGGATGGTCGGATCCAGCTGCCGAGTGAGATGGCCGCGAGCCCCTCCCCCGTGATAGGTTCGGGCATGTAACGGGGGCAAGACGATGGAAGAGGTTCCGGCGAAAACACCCTGGCAGGAGCAACCCGCATTTCCCTAAAGCCGCCTCCACGCCTCTCCGGCATCCCGAACGAACCTGGCCGCTGACATGCTTGCGCACCCCGACCTCTTCGCCGCGCCCGCCCTGCCGGGCCTTGCCTGCGATCGCGAGTTCGTCACGCCGGAAGAAGAGCAGGCGTTGATCGCGCGGATCGACGCGCAGCCGCTGTCGCCGTTCCGCTTCCAGGGCTGGCTCGGCAAGCGGCTGACGCACAGCTTCGGCTGGCGCTACGACTTCGACGATGGCGCGTTCGCCGCGGCTGATCCGATCCCCGACTGGCTGCTGTCGATCAAGGCACGTGCGGCGGCATTCGCGGGACTCGCGGGCGAGGAGCTCGCCCAGGCGCTGCTGATCCGTTACGATCCAGGCGCCGGCATCGGGTGGCATCGCGACCGTCCGGTGTTCGAGCACGTCGTCGGCATATCGCTCGGCGTTCCCGCAACCATGCGGTTCCGGCAGCGACTGGACACGGGCTTCGCACGCGCTTCCGCGCCGCTCGCACCGCGCTCCATCTATCATCTGAGCGGCGAGGCGCGGCACAGTTGGGAGCACAGCATCACCGCGATGGATGAGACACGCTGGTCGATCACCTTCCGCAGCCTGTCGGCCAAGGGGCGCAGCATGCTCGACAGCGATCACCACGGGAACAGGAGGAACGATGCCTAAGCTGAGCCTCGAACGCATTACGCCGGAGCCTGCCGGCGAGATGCCGCCCGACGTCCTTCAAGCCGCGCGTGGCCGCATCGTCCGCTTCCTGAGCAAGGCTGCCGGGTTCAGCGACTTCGTCGCCACGCATGTGATCGTGCCGCCCGGCGGCTGGTCGTCGCAGCGGCATTGGCACGAGGGCGAAGACGAGCTCGCCGTGATCCTCTCCGGCACGGCGGTGCTGGTCGACGAGGAGGGGCGGCACGCGATGAACGTCGGCGACGTCGCCGTATTTCCAAAGAGCGACCGGAACGGCCATCATCTCCGGAACGAGAGCGACGCCCCGGTCACGATCCTTGCCATCAGCCTGCCGGAAGCCTCGACCGTGCACTATCCCGACCTCGGCAGGCGCTGGTCGCCGGACGAGGGGTTCAGCGATGAGCGGGCGGAAGAATGAGCCGCGAGGCACCTTCTTCCGCGGCCTGCGTGGTAGAGGAGCGACGAGCATGCTGAGCTGCGCCCGAATTGCGAGCTATGCGACATCGATCTTCCGCCTGAGTCGCCGGATGCATGGATCTGCAGCTACGAGTGCACCTACTGCGCCCGCTGCGTCCGTGAAGAGCCGCGTGACGTGTGCCCCACCTGCGGCGGCAACTTCGCCGTTCGGCCGATCAGGCCGAAGCGGACGTGGCGGGACGGCCTCGATCTTGGCCTCGGCTTTCATCCCGCGAGTTCGAAGAGACGGCGAAGCGATTGGCACGCCGCGCAGATCGCTGCCCTGTCGGCACTCCTGAGCCACATTCCCCCTGCCGAGCGGTAGAATCGAGAGCAAGAGAATGGCTGAGCAGCACGACTTCACGAGCCGCATCCAGTGGACCGGCAACCGCGGCGAGGGCACCGCATCGTATCGCGGCTATGATCGAACGTGGGACATCGATACTCCCGGCAAGCCGGTCACCCATTGCTCCAACGATCCCAGGCTCGGCGGCGACCCGGCATTGCCGAACCCCGAAGACCTGCTCATCTCATCCTTGGCCGCGTGCCACATGCTCTGGTACCTGCATCTCGCAAGTCAGGCCGGGCTTGTCGTCGTCGAGTATCGCGACAACCCAGTCGGGGTCGGCCACAGCACGCCGGACGGCGCTGGTCGCTTCGTCGAAGCGATTTTGAACCCGCACATAGTCCTTAGGAGCGATGCGGACCTCGCCCGAGCCGAGGCGATCCATCACGAAATTTCTAGCGTCTGCTTTATCGCCAGGTCCGTGAATTTCCCGATTCGCTACGCGCCAACCTTCGCGCTGGTTTGACGATCGCGTTTGCGCCGCCTCTGTTCGCAAGCAGCGGGTGGCGGCGGCGATGACGCGCAGCATGAGGGAGAGCACCCGCACGGCATGCACACGATCCGCCCTGGTCTGCGCGTCCCTGCGGCGGGGCAGGACGTCAGCCCAGCCGCTGCAGCAGCGCCTGCGCCGCGGCGGGGGCGCGGACCTTGGCGCCGTTGATCATGAAGACGAACACGTCGCGCGGCGACGCCGGGGGGCCAGGTGGGGTGACATAGGGGAGCCCGGCGGGGCTGTCGCCGGCGGCCCAGCCCGCCGCAATCCCGGCCCAGCGATCCAGCGCTGCCTCCGGATAGCCGGCCGGCTCCTCCTCGCGCTGGTTCTGGAGGCGGGCGTAGACGAAATCGCCGGTCAAGTCCGGGATCATCGGGTAATCGGGCGAGTCCGCGAAAACCGTCGCCACGCCCGCCCGTCGCGCCATGGCGACGAAAGCCGGGTCGCGGAAGCTCTCGTGGCGCGGCTCGACCGCGTGGCGAAGCGGAACGCCGGCTTGGCTGGCAGGCAGCATGGCGAGGAAGGCGGCGAAATCGTCGGGATCGAAGCGCTTGGTAGCCATGAACTGCCACAGGATCGGCCCGAGCCGGTCGCCGAGCTCGGTGATGCCCTGGCCGAGGAACTTGGCGATGCCCTCGCCCGCTTCGGCCAGCACCTTGCGGTTGGTGCAGTAGCGCGACGCCTTGAGCGTGAAGACGAATCCGTCCGGCACAGCCTTCGCCCATTTGGCGAAGCTGTCGGGGCTCTGCAGCCGATAGTAGGTGCCGTTGACCTCGATTGCCGTGACGTGCGTGGCGGCGTGCTCCAGCTCGCGCGCATGCTGCAGGCCCGGCGGGTAGAAGGTGCCGCGCCAGGGCTCGTAGGTCCAGCCGCCGATGCCTACCCGGATCCCGCCTGCCGCCATTGTCTTGCCTCCCCTGCTCGCCCCACCTCCTACGCCGGCTGTGGCGGCAGGCCCAGCGCCGCCGACAGCTCGGCCGGCGCGAGCTCGCGGGCGAGCTGGTCCATGCGGCACTGGCGCGGCGCTTTGTCCGGCCGCCAGCGGACCAGGCTGGTGCCGTGGCGGAAGCGGCAGGCGGTGACCTGGTCGTAGCCGACCTCGACGACCAGCTCGGGCCGGAGCGGCTGCCAGTCGGCGGAGCGATCGGTGCTCCAGCGGCTCGGCCCGCCCGGCGCCTTGCCGGTGAAGCCGGGCGCTCCGGCCAGTGCCTCCAGCCGGGTGGTAAGCGGGCCGCGTTCCTCGGACGAAAGCGCCGAGGTGAAGCCGACATGGTCGAGCCGCCCGGCCTCGTCGTAGAGGCCGAGCAGCAGCGAGCCGACGACCTTGCTGTCGGTCGCGTAGCGGAAGCCGCCGACCACGCAATCGGCGGTACGGCGCTGCTTGACCTTCACCATCGCCCGCTCGCCCGGGGCATAGGCGCCGTCGACCCGCTTGGCGACGACCCCGTCGAGCGCACCGCCGGCCGCCGCCAGCCACGCCGCCGCAGCGGCGACATCGCGCGTTTGCGGCGACAGCAGCAGGCTCGGCCCGCCCTGCGCGGCATGGAAGGCTTCGAGCGCGGCGCGGCGCTCCGCCAGCGGCCGGCCAAGGAGGCTCGCGCCGTCGGCGCCGGCGAGAAGGTCGAACAGCATGAAATCGGCCGGTGTCTCCGCCGCGAGCCGGCGGATGCGGCTTTCCGCCGGGTGGAGCCGCGCCTGCAGCGCATCGAACGCGAGCACCCCGCCCACCGTCACGATCAGCTCGCCGTCGAGGACGAAGCGGTCGCAGCCAAGCGCCGCGAGCCGCGCCACCACCTCCGGAAAGAAGCGCCCAAGCGGCTTGCCCGACTTGGACAGGAGCGCCACGTCGCCGCCCGAGCGATAAGCGAGGCAGCGGAAGCCGTCCCATTTGGGCTCATATTGCCAGCCCTCGCCCTCGGGCAACGCCGCCGCCAGCTTTGCTTCCATCGGTTCGAGATCCGGCGCGACGCCGAGTGCCTGCCAGCCGTCCACCGCCATCCTCCTAATATCCCAGCGCAGCACGGCGCGATCGCGTCGTTCCCTGCGGCGGTCAGCCGGCGCGGCGGACGGTGGGTGCGCCGGCCGCGACGACGCGGTTGCGACCGCCGTTCTTGGCAGCATAGAGCGCCGCATCGGCGCGGGCGAGGGCGCGGTCCAGATCCCGGTCGCGCGGATCGATCACCGCGACGCCGATGCTGGCGGTAAGGCGGATGGTCTTGCGGCCGGTCCGCACGGGCTGTCGCTCGACCGCGCTGCGCAGCTGCTCGGCGACGCGCAGGGCGCCGGGCAGATCGGTGTCAGGCAGGAGCACGCTGAACTCCTCGCCGCCCAGCCGCCCGGTGATGCCCAGACTGCCGAGCACGTCGCGGCAGGTGGCAGCGAAGTGGCGGAGCGCCTCGTCGCCGCAGCGGTGCCCGAAATTGTCGTTGACGAGCTTGAAGTGATCGAGATCGATCATCAGCAGCGCCAGCGGCACGCCCAGCCGCGTCGCCCGCATCATCTCGGTCCGGCCGCTGGTGAAGAAGCTCAGCCGGTTGGGCAGGCCGGTGAGGGCGTCGGTGGCGGCGATCCGCTCCAGCTCTTTCTCCACCGCCTTGCGGTCGCTGATGTCGATGATACCGGCCATGATCACCGGCGCTTCCGCCAGATCGATCAGGTTCGCGGTGATCAGCACGGTACGGATGGTCTGATCGGCGCGTCGTACGCGCATCTCGAAATCGCGCACCGCGTGATCGCGGTCGATAAGCTCGAGCAGCCGGGCGCGCGCCTCCGGATCGACATACATGCCCGCAACGCTGATCGCGCCAAGCTCCAGCGGATCGGCGCCGAAGAAGTCGACCGCGCTGTCGTTGATGCGGACGATGCTGCCGTCGGTGCGCGTGGTGACGATCATCGGCACCGGGCTTGCCGCGAACATCTTCTCGATCTGTTCGCGGCTGGTCGCCAGTTCCGCGCTCGTCTGCCGCGCCGATCGCGTCGCCAGCCAGCCGAGCCGCTGCAGCCGGTTCCAGCGCGAGGTGACGATCGTCATCGCGACGTTCAGGATCAGCATCGCCAATGCCGAGCCGAGCGAGGTGCCGGGATTGTCACGGCCCTGTTCGTAGGCGCCGAGCAGGACGATGCTCGCGCCGATGCCGGCGGCCAGCGTCCAGGCGAACGGCACCGGCACCGCCAGATAATAGATCACCGGGAGCATGATGACGACGAGCAGCGCGATGTCGCTGTGGGAGCTGGTCAGCGCCGCCACCGCCGCGCCGTTCACCGCCATCCAGCCGACCATCACCCGCTGCCGGCCGAGCGCGCTCGGCCAGGCGTGGAGGCCGGTGAGGCCGAGCAGCGCCGACGCGACGACGATCGCGCGCGCCGGCATCGCCACCCAGAAATGGGGCGTGCCCTCGAACCGCCAGTCGCTGGCGAAGAACATGGTGTTGAGGATCGCCGACGCGATCAGCAGCGTGCGCGCGTGGCGATGGTTCTCGATCGCGTGCTCGGCCGCGAATTCCGCCTCGAGCAGCGGCGAGCGGAACTCGCCGCCGGGCTGGCGAAGCGGGTTCGACGCACCCGTCCCGGGCGTCCCATCTGGATCGGCGCGATCCGCGCTCCCGGTGGTGCCTGGCTGTTCCATCCGCGGCTTCGTCGTTACGCCACGGCGACTTAGCGTTTCGTAAAGGCGGATCCGCGTGACGGCCAGCCCCCGTACCACCGGGCGGTGGTCAGCGGATGCCGACGTTGATCGCAGCGGCCGGCGCGCGCCAGGGGTTCGCCACGGCGTTGACGATCACGCGGGCCTGGAGCAGCGGCGAGCGATCAAGCAGCGCCAGCACCTCCGCCTCGTCGCCGGGCTCGTCGAGCACCAGCACCAGCTCGACATCCGGCCGGCCGAGCGAGCGGGCGTTGTGCGGCAGCACCGCCGCCAGCTCCGGCGCCTTGCGGTAGCAGGGCATCACCACCGACAGCGCGATGGGCATGGCTAGAGCGGCGCCTTGCCCGCGCGCAGGCGCGCGCCATAATGATGCCAGGCGAACACCGCGGCCGCGCCGCGATGCGGGCGCCAGCGCTCGCCGATCGCGCGCGTCGTCTTCTCGTCCGGCCTTCCGTCGAGGCCGAGGAGGTGACCGACCTCGATCTGCACGGCGAGGTCCCCCGCCGGCCAGATGTCCGGCCGGCCCTCCGCGAATAGGAGGTAGATTTCCGCCGACCAGCGGCCGATGCCCTTCACCCGCACCAGCGCCGCGATCGCCGCCTCGTCGTCGTCGGGCAGCGCGGCGAAGTCGAGTTCGCCCGAGACCACCGCGCCGGCGAGGCTGCGGGTATAGCCGATCTTCTGGCGGGACAGACCGCAGCCGCGCAGCGCCTCTTCGGGCGCGGCCGCAGCCGTTGCCGGATCGAGCAGCGCGGCCGCCTCCAGCCGCCGCCAGATCGCGTCCGCCGAGGCGACGCTGACCTGCTGGCCGACCATGGTGCGCAACAGCGTCTCGAACCCGCGATCCCGGATGCGCGGCGGCGGATAGCCGACCCGGCCGAGGCCGGCGGCGAGGCCCGGCTCGATTCGCGCCAGCGCGTCCAGCGCGGCGGCAAGCCGGTCGGCGCTCAGTCCCACGCCGCACCGCCCGTGAAGTGCCGGCCCTTGATTTCGCTGTCCTGCCCGCACATAGCCCCGCCACTAGCCCGATTTTGCGGGCAATGGGAGGGAGTGATCATGCCCAAGCTGACCGTCGTCACCCGCGAAGGCGTGACGTCGACCGTCGAGGGAGAGTCCGGCCTGTCGGTGATGGAGATCATCCGCGACAGCGGCTTCGACGAGCTGCTCGCGCTGTGCGGCGGCTGCTGCTCGTGCGCAACCTGCCACGTCCATGTCGATCCCGCCTTCGTAAGCCAGCTGCCGCCGATGAGCGCGGACGAGAACGACCTGCTCGACAGCTCGGACTTCCGCAACGAGACGTCCCGCCTGTCGTGTCAGATCACCTTCTCGGACGCGCTCGACGGCCTTCGAGTCTCGATCGCGCCGGAGGACTGAGGCGGTGGCGGCGGCGCGGATCTATCAGCGGGCGAAGAGCAGCATGCAGTCCGGCCGCGCGCGGACCGGCCAGTGGGTGCTGGAACATGAGCCGGCCGAGGCGCAACGCCCCGATCCACTGACCGGCTGGGCGGGATCGGGCGACACCAACCGCCAGATCCGCCTGACCTTCGCCACGCTCGATGCGGCGCGCGCCTATGCCGACAAGCAGGGCCTGATCGCCCATGTCGTGCCCGGCGCCGAGCGGTCGCTGAAGCTGCAGGCCTACGCCGACAACTTCAAATAGGGCGCCGTCAGCCGCCCGCGAGCAGGCCGGCGCCGAGCAGCAAGAGCAGCTTCACGTCCATCGCCACGCCCGCGGCGCGGCGTCCGGCGATGAACCCATCGATCTCGCCGAGCGGCACGCGATGGACGACGATGTCCTCGCCGTCGACGCCGCCGCCCGCGCCGACCTTCTCCAGCCCGGCGGCGCGAACCAGCGTGAAGCTTTCGGAGACCATGCCCGGCGAGGAGGCGAACCGGCCGAGCGACTCGATCCGCGAAGGCCGATAGCCGGTCTCCTCCTCCAGCTCGCGCGCGGCGGCGACTTCCAGCGACTCCTCCGCGTCCTCGTCGCCGACCAAGCCGGCGGGAAGCTCCAGGCAGCGCGCCTTCAGCGGCACGCGATATTGCTCGACGAGCAGGACATGGCCGTCGTCGACGGCGAGGATCGCCGCGGCGTGGATGCCGCCGACCCGGCCGACATATTCCCATTTGCCTTCGCGCCGGGCGACGATGAAGCGGCCCTGCCACATCGTCTCGACGGCATCGCTCATAGTTCGATCAGCCTGTCCGGAAGTTCGTTGCGGTCGTCCGCCTGGATCGGGAAATGCACCGCCAGCACCGCGCCGATGCGGCCGATCGCAGCCGCCATGCCGTCGCCGGGGCGCCCGTCGCGCACCGCATCGACCAGCTCGGCCATCGCCTCGCCCCAGGTCTCAGGCGTCACCTTGCTGTTGATCGCGCCGTCGGCAACGATCTCAGCACGGCGCTCGGCGAGCGAGACGTAGAGGAGCACGCCGGTGCTGCCGACCGTGCGCCGCTCCGCACCGACCCGGAACAGCGCGAGCGCGCGGGCACGGGCGCGCCCCGCCTTCACCGCCTGCGGGGTCAGCGCGAGGCGGAGCGGCATCCAGGCGAGCAGCGCGCGCGCCACCGCGAACTTGAGGACGAGCACGACGAGCAGGATCGTGAGCAGCTCGCGCGGGGCATGCTCGACCGACCAGCCGCCGCGCACCCGATCGAGCAGCGCGACGAACGTCTCTGGCGTGGCGGCGATCACCGCCAGCGCCAGCAGCGGCGCAAGCGCCGACCAGATCAGCGCGATATCCTTGTAGTCCTCCGAGGCGGGCGCGATCACCGGTACGATCTCACCGCTGGTGCCGCGCTCGGCGGCCGCAACGGCGGCGCTCACCGCCTGCCGATCCTGTTCGGAAATCCGCATCACCAGCTCCCCGATGCGCCGCCGCCGCCGAACGACCCGCCGCCGCCGCCGCCGAACCCGCCTCCCGAC
>CAXTTP010000004.1:15003-32482 GCA_964247195.1 uncultured Sphingomonadaceae bacterium | reverse complement strand
CGGATCGGCGGCAGCTTCTGGGCGCCGCCGCCGGACATGCCGGCAGCGTTCCGCAGCCTGCTGTGCCCGGCCAGCGCCGAGGCCGTAGCGCCCGTCGCCGATCGCGCGCTGGGCAGGGTCGCGGCCGGGGAGCTGTTGGCGCTGCTCCCGGACACGTCATGGGCGGCGGACGCGCGCCGTGCGCTCGAACGACGCGGCATCGCCGTGCTGACCGGCGCGGTGGATCCGTGGCCGCTCCTGGCGAAGGCGACCGAGATCGATGCCGGCGGCAATGACGAGCTGGCCTTCCTCGCCCTCCTCGCCGGGCTCACCGTCCGCTGCCATGCGGACGGAGCGTTCGCCGGCCATGGCCTGACCCGGGACGATCCCGAGATCGCGCCGAAGCGTCCGATGAGCGTTGCGCAGCTTGCCGCCATGATCCTGATCGATGGCGCCGATTACCGCGACTGCTACACCGGCGCGGCGGTCGACGCAGAGGACGCGGTCGCGCAGCTCGGTTTCTGGCGAAGGCTGACCGACGCCAATCGTGGTGTCGCCGCGGGCGCCGGCATCGCCATCTGGAAGCGCCGCGAGGTCGCCGCGATGCTGTGGGCAGAGCGGCCGAAGCCGCTGCGCTTTTTCCAGCGCGCGGCGACGGCGGTACAGGCCGCCCGCGAGGGGGTCGGCGCGGTCGCCGTATGGCCGTCGCGCGCGCCCGACGGCCTGGAACAGGCCGCCGCCGCTGCCGGGGTCCCGCTGTGGCGCGTCGAGGACGGCTTCATCCGCTCGGTGGGACTGGGCAGCGCCTGCCATCCGCCGATGTCGATCATCCTCGACCGGCAGGGGATTTATTTCGACCCGACGGCGCCGAGCGATCTCGAAGCGATCCTTGCCGGCGCCGACTTCCCGCCGGAGCTGACGGCCCGCGCGGAACGGCTTGCCGCCGACGTCGTTGCCGCCGGCATCTCCAAATATGCGGTCGGCCGCGGCGGCTTCGTCGCATCGGGCGGCGCAGGGCGACGGCGCGTGCTGGTGCCCGGACAGGTCGAGGACGACCTCTCGGTGCGCCTGGGCGGCGGCGAAGTGCGCGGCAACCTCGATCTGCTGGCTCGCGTCCGCGCCGCCGAGCCGGATGCCTGGATCCTGTTCAAGCCGCATCCGGACGTCGATGCCGGGCATCGCGCCGGCCATGTCGCCGACGAGCGTGCGCTTGCCTATGCCGACGAAATCGTCCGCGATGTGGCGATGGCGCCGATGCTGGACGGTGTCGACGCCGTCCATGTGCTGACCTCGCTCACCGGCTTCGAGGCATTGCTGCGCGGTCGCGAGGTGGTGACGCACGGCGTGCCCTTCTACGCCGGTTGGGGCCTGACGCGAGACCTGGCCGGGCCGTTCCCGCGGCGCGGCCGGACGCTGACGCTTGGCGAACTCGTCGCCGGCGCGCTGATCCTCTACCCGCGCTACCTCGATCCGGTCACGCTCCTGCCGTGCCCGCCGGAGGTGCTGATCGCCCGTCTGTCCGAGCAGAGCGTGCCGAGACCGACCTGGCTGACGCGTATCCGGGGCGTGCAGGGCCGCCTGCGCCAGCCGCGCCGCCTCGCAGGAAGCCCGGCGTGAAGCACCATCCCGCCATCCGCCGGACCTTCCTATTCCTGCAGGGGCCGCCCGGGCCGTTCTTCGCCAAGCTCGCGGCGCGGCTGAAGGAGGAAGGGCATCTGATCCGCCGCATCAACTTCAATGGCGGCGATCGTGCGTCCTGGCCCGGGTTCGGGACCGACTATCGCGGCAAGGCGGAAGACTGGCCGCGCTTCTTCGACTCCTTCGTCGCGAACGAGCGCGTCACCGATCTCGTCCTGTTCGGCGACTGCCGCCCGCTGCATCGCGCGGCGCACGGGATGGCGACGAACCGGAAGGTGCGCATCCACGTGCTGGAGGAAGGCTATATCCGGCCCGACTGGATGACGCTGGAACTCGACGGCGTGAACGGCAACTCCACGCTGTCGCGCGATCCGCGCTGGTACCTCGCCGAAGCGCGTGAGCTGCCGCCGCTGCCGAACCTGCCGCCGGTGCCGTCGAGCTTCGACCGGCGCGCGCGCGAGATAGTTTCGTATCACGCCCAGTCGATCCTGCAGATGTGGCGGTTCCCGAACTATCGCAGCCACCGGCCCAAGCCCGCGCTGGTCGAGCTCTATGGCTGGGCCTGGCGGATGCTCGGCCGATCGAAGGCGCGCCAGCGCACTCAGGCGACGCTCCGCGCGCTCGGCGACTCGCCTTACTTCGCCTTCCCGCTGCAGCTCAACTCGGACAGCCAGATCCACACCCATTCGCCGTTCGGCAGCATGAAGGTGGCGGCCGAGTTCGTCATCGAGAGCTTCGCCCGCACCGCGCCCGCGGAGACGCGACTGCTGGTGAAGGAGCACCCGCTGGACAATGGCCTGATCAACTGGCGCCGGCTGATCGCCAGGCAGGCGGCGGCCTGCGGCGTGTCCGATCGGGTGTTGCTGCTGGAGGAGGGCGACATCGCCCAGATCGTCGCCCGTGCACGCGGCGTCGTGACCATCAACAGCACCACCGGAACGCTCGCGTTGAGCGCGGGCGTCCCCGTCGCGGTGCTCGGCCACGCGGTCTACCATATCGCCGGCATTACCCATCAGGGACCGCTGGACAGCTTCTGGCGATCGCCGCGCCCGCCGCGCCCGGAACTCTACGATGCGTTCTGCCGGGTGCTGCTCAACCGCTGCCTGATCCGCGGCGGCTTCCTCAGCGACGAAGGGCTCCAGCTGCTGGTCGATGCCGCCTTCGCCCGGTTGATCGGCGATGCGGCCGTCGACGTGCTGGCAGTCAACCCGACGGCATGACCGACTCCGCGGTGATGCCGGGAAAGACGATGGACATTGTGTCGCAAGCTCCCGCCAGCCGGAACGGGCGGGCTCCCGCGGCGGCCGGCGATGCGGAGATCGTGCTGGACCTGTCGCGGCTGCTGTCGCGCGTGCTCCATTCGACGCCGACCGGCGTCGATCGGGTCGAGATGGCCTATGCGCGCGGATTGATCCAGGCCGTGCCGGAGCGCCTGCACTTCTCCGCTCTGCACTCCTATGGCGTGTACGGCCGCCTGGATGCCAAGGCGGTCCTCCGCTTTCTCGACAAGACGGAAGCCGCCTGGCGCGATGTGGGTCACGCTGCGGGCCTGGGGACGTGGATCGATGCGGTGCGTTCGGTCGCGACCCTTCAGCCCCGGCCGGTGCCGCGCCGCAAGGGCGTGCCGCGCATCTATGTCCAGGCGTCGCCGCATCATCTCGACAGTGCGCGGCGGACCGGAGCCATCCTGCGCCGCGAGGATGCGCGTTTCGTCTGCCTCGTCCACGATCTGATCCCGATCGAGTTTCCCGAATATGCCCGGCCGGGCGGCGCGGCGCTGCATCGCAAGCGGATCGAGACGATCGTCCGGCACGCCGACGGTATCATCACCAACTCGTCGGCGACGCAGGCCGCGCTCGCGCCCTTCGTCGCGGCCTCCGGCCGGTCGCTGCTCGTCCGCGTCGCCCACCTCGGCGTGACGACAGAGCCCGCCTCGCCCGCGGTGGCCACCGGCGAACGGCCCTATTTCATCTGCATCGGCACGATCGAGCCGCGCAAGAACCATCTTCTCCTCCTCAACATCTGGCGGCGCATGGCCGAAACTACCAGTGCCGACCGCATTCCCCGCCTGCTGCTTGTCGGCCGGCGTGGCTGGGAGAACGAGCAGGTCGTCGACATGCTCGACCGTTGCCCTTCGCTGCGCGGTCATGTCGAGGAGCACGGCCGGCTGCCGGATCGGGACGTGCGCAACCTACTGGCCGGCGCGCGCGCGCTGCTGATGCCGTCCTTCGCCGAAGGCTATGGCATGCCGGTCACCGAGGCGCTGGCGCTTGGTACGCCGGTGATCTGCAGCGACTTGCCGGCGCTCCACGAGGCCGGCGGCGCGGCGGCGCGCTACCTCGATCCGCTGGACGGCGTGGGCTGGCAGGCGGCGATCCGCGAAGCCGCCGACCGGCCGGTTTCGGCGCGGCCTGGATGGCCGGGTCCGAACCAGGCCCTGCCGAGCTGGCCCGAACATATCGCCATCCTCATCGATCTGGTGCATAGGCTGGCGACATGAGTACCCAGCCGTTCACGCCGCGCACCAACTCCGCCTGGGACATCCTGGCGACCCAGGCCCGCGTGATCGGCGCGCTCATGATGCGTGAACTCCACACGCGCTACGGCCGCGAGAACGTCGGCTACCTATGGCTCGTGGGCGAGCCGATGATGCTCGCAACCGTGATCGCCTCGCTCCACTCAAGCACCCACACCGCGTATGGGAGCGACCTCAAGCCGCTGCCGTTTACGGTAGTCGGCTACACGATCTTCATCATGTTTCGCGGCATCATCAATCGGAGCGAAGGCGCGATCGAGGCCAACGGGTCGCTACTCTACCACCGCATGGTGACGGTGACAGACATCGTCTTCTCCCGTGCGCTGCTCGAGGCGGCGGGCACCTTTCTGGCCTATGCCGTCATGATCATGCTGATGACGGGTCTCGGCTGGGCTTCCCCGCCGGTGCGGCCGTTGTACCTGATGGCGGCGGTCGGGCTGATGTTCTGGATTTCACTAGCACACTCGCTGATCATCGCTGGCATATCGCACGAGAACCGGACGGTATCGCGGTTCATCCATCCCTACAGCTACTTCATGATCCCCCTCTCCGGCGCTTTTTACCAGGTCGAGTGGATACCCCATCCGTACCGCGAGGCGCTTCTCTGGCTGCCGCTGCCGCACATCTTCGAGCTCGCGCGCTATGGTCAGTTCCGTAGCGCCAATCTCGACTATTTCGACGCGGAGTATCTGATCGGCATTTGCCTGATCATGACGTGGCTCGGCCTGGTGAGCGTCAAGCTCCTGCGCAAGCGGATTCACCTTTCGTGATCCCGTCCCGTTTACTTCGCTGGCCCAGCGCGCCGGCATCTGCAAGGCATGAAGGCAGCCCGTCATGAACATGTATGGAGTCCTCGCGGCACAGGCCGAGGAAGGCTACCGGCCGCTCAGCCGCCGGGAGAGCGCGGTTGCCTGGATGAGGCGCCATCGTGCTTTCATGGCGGTCGTGGTCGCGCCGCTTGTTTGCGTCGCCGCCTACCTCTTTCTCGTCGCTTCCGACCAGTACGAGTCCGAGGCGCATTTTCTGGTGCGCACGACCGAGTCCCCCAACGTCGCGGGATTGGGGGTAAGCCAGGCCCTCAGCATGGCAACCGGGCTCAGCTCCGCCCAAGGCGAGGCGATGAGCGTCTCGGATTATCTCACCTCTCACGACGTCGTCGCAACGCTGCGGCGCGAGGACAACCTGGTCCAGCGTTTCAAGCGTCCCGGCATCGATCCGACCAGCCGGCTGTGGGGCGACAATCCTACGCCGGAACGGCTGCTCAACTATTATCGCCGGCAGGTCGGCGTTCAATACAACACCGAAACCGGGATCACGACGCTGAAGGTCCGCAGCTTCACGCCGCGCGACTCATACGATCTGGTGCGCAAGCTGCTCCTGCTCGGCGAACGGCGCGTGAACATGCTCAACCAGCGCGGTTACAGCGACGCCATCGCGATGGCGTCACGCCAGCTGGCGGACGCGGAAGTCCGGCTCGCGCAGGTGCAAGGTCAGCTCACCCATTTCCGCACCAGCAATGCGGACATCGATCCGAAGGCTTCCGGACAGGCGCAGATCGATCTGGTCACCACGCTCAGCGGCCAACTCTCCGCGGCGCGCGCGCAGCTCTCGGCGATGGGCGGGCTGATCAGCACGAACAGCCCGCAATATCGCGCAGTCGCCGCGCGGGTGAACGCGCTGCAGGCGCAGGTCGGATCGCAGTCGGGACGGCTGACGGGCGGTGGACGGGCGATCGCCAACGACATCGGCGGCTACGAGGACCTGCGCCTGCGGCAGGAGTTCCTGTCCAAGCGGTACGAGGCCGCCGCCTCCAGCCTTGAAAAAGCGCGCGAGCAGGCGATCCGGCAGCAGCTCTATATCGTTCGCGTCGTCGATGCGAACATGCCCGTGAAGTCGCTCTTCCCGGAACGGTGGCGGATACTGGCCACGACGGCCGTGGCGCTGCTGCTGGTGTATTCGATCGGCTGGCTGATCGTCGCAGGGGTTCGCGAACACGCAGCGTGAGTGGCACGCAACGACGGCGTCTTTGAAGGTCACAATAATCCGGCGCCTCGTGCGCGCAAAAGGCAACCATGTATAGTCACGTAAGTCATTCCCGGCTCGCGCGGTTCGGTTACAGGTTCATCGGCCCGCTCCTAGTGGACTGGTACAATCGGCTCTCGACTGCGATCGGGGGCGACAATGTCGATACGGTCTATCTCTTGGGCCGGGAGGGCTGGAATCTCGTTCCCTATTTCAACACGCTGGAAGGAATGCGCCGTGATGGGCGCCGCCGCCGCTACATGTACCTCACCGCCTCGCGCGGACTTCTGACGCACATCAGCCTGAGCGACGAGCGGCTGAGCCTGATCGGCTTCAACACGCGCTTTGCCGGCACCGTCGGGGACTTCTTCGAATCCCGGCTCGGCGTGCCTTTTGAGCTCCTCGACATGGCTTGGCTCGAGGACCAGACGGTCGTACTGCCTCGGGACAAGGCCTATCTCCTCCGGTTGTTCGAAAGCGGAAAGGCGCTTGCTACCGCGCTGGCCGAGCGCTCCCGCTCGGCCTATGGCCGCTATCTTACCGAGATGGGCTTCGCCACCGATCGGCGTCATGTGATCTCGGACCTCGGCTTCAGGGGGACGACCCAGGCGCTGATCGCCGGCATCTACAACTTTCAGATAGACGGGTATTACGCTCTGCTCGATCCTGGCGGCGTGCCGGAACCGCTAGCGCTGGCCGCCGGCTCGACGCACGGATTGTTCTCGCACACGCGTCGTTTCGGCGATGGCTTCCCGCCCCTGGAAAACAGCCTGCTGCTGGAGGCGATCCTCACCGCGCCCTTCGGCCAGGTAATCGGAATTCAGGAGCGCGAGAATGGCGACCCGTTCCTCTACCGCAGCGGAGGGCCGGCCCAGCGCAGCTTCGGGCTGGTCGCTGAGAGCATGCAAGGCGCCTTCAAGTTCGCCTATGACAACCTGCACCGGATCGGCTCGCCGGATGTCATTATAGAGGACTTTCCGTTGTTCTTCGATAGTTACAAGGCAGCTCTGGCGGAAGGCCTAGACGATTTCGCGCCCCTCTTGTCGCTTGACGACAGCTATTTTGGCGCAGGCCTGATCAGCGCGAGCTCGATGCTATGAGAGACTTGATAGATTTCGATTTCTGTCGCGAGAGGCACGGCTTTGAAAGCGATGCAGAGGTCCTCGCATGGTTTCAACAACCCTCCCTGCCTGACTTCCGGACCTTTGCGGCCCGGTTCTCACCCATCGATTACGTGCTTCAGAATGAGGACGTGCGCAAAGGCGGCGTTAATCCGATCCAGCATTATCTCAGTCACGGAGCGTCCGAGAGGCGTCCGATCGTTCCCGCGCCCATGCTGCGGGCGTACCTGCCAGGACAACCGCCAGCCGAACTTTCGGGCGAACCCACCGTCGCGTTCGTGGTGCACCTGTTCTACGACAGCTATGTTGATCACTTCCTCGATCGCCTCGCGAACATCGATCTGGCCCAGTTCGACGTGTTCATCTCGACCACGGCGGAGATCATGGAGGCGCACGGAGCACGGATCGCGGACCAGCTTGGCGATCACCTCAAGGAGATCTACCCGATCGAGAACCGTGGCCGGAACTTCCAGCCGCTCTTCGTCAGGTTCGGCGACAGGCTCGGTGACTATGACGCGATCTGCCACGTCCACTCCAAGGAATCGCGCTACTCCGGCCGCCGGCAGACCGAGTGGGCAGACTACCTGATCGCGGCGACGCTCGGCGTGGGCAAGGTCACGCGGCGGCACGTCGACATGATCGCGTCGGGCCAATGCGACGTCATAGCCCCGGCACCGTTCCGTATCCTTCCCCCTTGGGCGTGTCACAGCCTGTCCAACCGACACCATCTGGGAGAGATGTGTCGGAAGCTCGGCATCGAACCGGCCGAAGGGTTCATGACCTATCCAGTGGGCGGAATGTTCTGGATGGGGCGGCGGATCGTCCGCGCGATCGCGACGCTGGGGCTGACGAGCGAGGATTTCCCGCCAGAGCCTTCTCAGCCGGACGGGGAGGTCCACCATGCGCTGGAGCGGCTTATCGGCGTGGTCGCCGGAAAGCGGCTCGCATTCTTCGATCAGGTGACCGGATCCTACTGGGATCCGTCGACTGTGCTTTTGGCCGAACTGCAGCGCTTTACGCCGCTCGAAAGCCTGATCGAGGCGATCAAGAGCAAGGATGTCGTTACCTTCGATTTCTTTGACACGCTCTGCCTCCGCTCGACGGGAGACGAGGAATGGGCGAAGAAGCGCGTCGAGACCATCCTCGGCGGGGACTACCGGCAGCGCCGCAATGCAGCTGAATCAGAGTTGCGGGGTCGACTGGGCGGCGCCGAGGATGTATCCCTCACCCAGATCGCCACCAAGCTGCTTGACGACGGCTATGACGATGCGGTGCGGGCGACCGGGCTCGAGCGGATCTTCGACCTCAAGACGCTTCGTCCCAACGCCAAGGTCGCCAAGGGCTATGTCCAGGCGATCAAGTGGGACAAGTATGTCATGATCCTGTCGGATTCATATTACGATGAGGGGTTCATCCGGGAGTTCCTGGAGCAGAACGATTTGCCGCAGCCAGACAGGATCCTCGTTTCGGGCGCATGCGGAATGCGGAAGGATCGCGGCGACATGTGGCATTACATGGCCGGTGTCCGTCAGGCGCGCCCGGCGCTGCATGTCGGCGACAATATTCACAGCGACATCCAGCTCGCTGCTGCAAGGGGCTTCGATACGTTCTACGTGCCCCATTGGCGGCATATGCTCCAATCCTGCTCCGGCATCAGCAGCGCGGTTATCCATGAGAACCTTTTGAATGGTTCGTTCGGCGCGTCCGTTGATCACCTGGAAGAGGAGGGGGAGGAGCCAGAAGCCGAAGAGGAAAAGGCTGACGCCAATTGAGCTACAACAGCGAAATCTGGGACCTCGACGAGCAGAGTTATCTCTCGCCGGATGTGCAGCGTAAGATCGCGCTGCTCGACGAACGATCCTGGCAGATCGCCCAAGCACGCCTGCCATTCACTATTTCCGGCTATTGCGCCGTCTGCGATTCCATCCAGCCAATCGACTTCCGGTCGAACCATGGGTTCGTCGACGAACATCACGGCATGTTCCACATCGCTTATTCCGAGACCGGCGTGTGCTTGAAGTGCAAGGTAAGCTCGCGTAAGCGCTTTGCGGTGGAGCTCGTCCGACGCTTCGCGGCCGGACCACGGATCTACACGACCGAGCATGTGACCGCGATGCGGGAGCATCTGAGCGAGCAATTCCCGGAGCTCCGGAGCTCCGAGTTTCTCGGCGATCATGCGCCTGGGACGATCGTTGACGGCATCCGGCACGAGGATCTCCACAACCTCTCCTTCGCCGACGGCTCCTTCGACGTGGTCCTCTGCCTCGACGTTCTCGAACATGTAAACGACCCGCTCCTGTGCCTGCAGGAAATCACTCGCGTGCTCGGACCGCGGGGCATCGCGATCGTCACCTTCCCGTTCTTCGTCGATCGAACGGTCTCAGTGCGCCGGGCGGAGATCGTCGATGGCGCGATCGCCCATATCTTGCCGGCGGAGTATCACGGCAACCCGCTCGGCGGCGGCAGCCTCGTCTTCTCCGAGCTAAGCTGGGACTTCCTGCGTCGGATGCAGGACCAGATCCAGGCGAGAGTTCGTCTGCTCCACTACTGGTCGGGCCTGTCGCTGCACCTTGGAGCGCATCGCTTGGCCGTGCTCATCGAGAAATAGGCGGACGGAGCTGGCTGCGCGACTTCCTTATCGCGCACATCGCATGGTGAGCTTCTGGCGCATCTGGTTCGCCGCTCGACGAGACGTGCCGGGCGGCGGCGACGTTCTGAACCGTGTGCCCGCTGCTTGTCAGCTCAACCCTCCTATCCTATCGTGAGGCAGGCTGGCTCGTCAAAGCGCTCGGCTGGGTTTCGATCACGTGTTGAGTAGGTGTCACTTTGATAAACTTCACGCGGCTTTGGCGAAGGAACAAGGACGCGGATGCCGCCCGGCGGCGGGGTGACGAGGCGCGCGACGCCCGTCGCTGGAATGACGCGATCGATGCCTACCAAACCTATCTGGTCCATCGACCCCGAGACTTCGGCTTGTGGGTTCAACTCGGCCATGCCTTCAAGGAGAACGGCGGCTTGGACGAGGCCGATCGCGCCTATGCTCAGGCCCGAACCCTGCGGCCGAGCGATGGCGACCTGCTCCTGAACTACGGGCATCTGCGGAAGATGCAGGGCCGGATCGAGGAAGCGCGCGATCTCTACGCGCGCAGCTTGGGTGACGGCTTCAGCGCCGATGCAGTGCGCGAGCTGACCGCGCTGGAGCATGCGCCGTCGCCGATCCGGCGGACGGGGACGGGGACGGAGGCGCTTCAGGAGCGCTGCAAGAATATAGTGATCGACGCGACTAACGACATAATGTTCGATGGCGATAAGGCGCTCGTCTTCCATACCGAAGACCCGTGGCTGACCTTCACCATCCGCCAGGATGCCGGCGCATCCCCGATCGCGGGCACGCTTCGCTTCAAGGTCCGCCCCGACGACGAGGCATCACCCCCGGTAGCGAAGCTGTACATCGACTATGGTGCGGGCTTTACCGAGAAATACCTGATCACCCTGAACGCGGAGACGGCCGGCTACGCTGTGTTGCTCGTCAACCCCTCCGTCATTACCAGACTGCGCTGGGATCCGGACGAGCGGCCGACGCGCATGATCCTCGACTCGATCGAGTTCCAGCCGTTGTCGGACGGTTACTCCGCGGAGCAGGCCCTCGCCGAGGTTTGCCCACCGGAGAAGATAGCCGATTTCGCTGATTTCGCGGCCAGCCTGCAGGCATCCGGAAAGCCGACGCTCGATGAGAGCATCGCAATGCAGCAGCGCTCCCCCTCCACCTTCGACATCGCCCACAACTACAGCTTCTGGCTTGATCTCTACGCCTCGCCAGCAGCTGGCGATTATGCGCGAATGAAGGCTATCGAGAAGGGCTTGGCCTGGCGACCCAAATTCTCCTTCGTGGTGCCGGTCTATAATCCGCCAGTCGAGTTGCTGGCGGAGTGCATCGATTCCATGCTCGCCCAGACGTACGCAGATTTCGAGCTGTGCATCGCGGACGATGCATCCCCGAACCCCGCCATCGCCGAGATGCTGAAGGATTATGCCGAGGCGGACGATCGGGTCAAAATCGCACTGCGCCCGCAGAACGGACATATCTCGGCAGCGTCGAACAGCGCCGCGGCATTAGCCACCGGCGACTTCCTGGTACTGGTCGACCACGACGACGTGATCCCGGATTATGCGTTGTTCACCGTTGCTTATTACATCAACAATAATCCGGGATGCCGCATCCTCTACTCCGATGAGGACAAGATCAGCGTAGGTGGTGTGCGGTCCAATCCCTACTTCAAAACCGAGTTCAACAAGTTCCTGATGTATGGCCACAACATGGTCAGCCATCTCGGGGTCTACGATCGCGCGCTGGTCGAGGAGGTCGGTGGCTTCCGCAAGGGCCTGGAGGGCAGCCAGGACTACGACCTGTTCCTGCGTTGCTTCGAGCGCGTCGAGAGTCGTCAGATCGTCCACATTCCGCATGTGCTCTACCACTGGCGCACGATTCCTGGATCGACGTCGGTATCGGCAGATCAAAAGAGCTACGCCATCGTCGCCGCGCAGGCCGCGATCAATGGCCATTTCGACCGCACCAACCAGCCACTGCGCTCGGTGACGGGCTTTGCGGACGGGCATACCGCGTTCGTCCCGACGCATGAATATCAGGCGTCGATTTCGATCATCATCCCCACCAAGGATGGTCTGGACGTTCTTAAGCCTTGCCTAGACTCGATCCTGGCGCGGCCCCACGAGAACATCGAGATCCTGGTCGTCGACAACCGGTCGGAGGAGCGCGCAACGGCGCGCTACTTGGATGAAATGTCGAAGGCCGGCATCATCAGGATGGTGACACACGATGCGCCGTTCAACTTTTCAGCGATCAACAACGCCGCCGTAAGAGAGAGCCGAGGCGACATCTTGTGCTTTCTCAACAACGACACCGAGGTGCAGTCTGCCAACTGGCTCGATCGCGCTCGCACCCTGCTCGCCCTCGATGAGGTGGGCGTGGTCGGCGCGCGGCTGCTATTTCCCGATCGCACCCTCCAGCACTTCGGCATCGCGCTTGGGATGGGCGACGACGGCGTAGCCGGTACTGTCCACCACGGCCTGCCCGAGCACATGCCCGGCTACTTCAGCAAGGCGAGGATGACCGCCGAGTTCTCCGCGGTGACCGCCGCATGCATGTTCATGCGACGGGGGGTGTTCGACGAGATCGGCGGTTTCGACGAGGATCTCGCGGTCGCCTACAACGACGTCGACATCTGCCTGCGGGCGCGCAAGGCGGGCTACAAGGTGCTCGCCGACCCGGAGATCGAGCTGGTTCACAAGGAATCCAAGACTCGCGGCAGCGATGCTTATGGCGAAAAGCGGCGGCGCCTGGCACGCGAAGTGGCGATGATGCACCGCAAATGGCCCGGAACGCTGGCGGCGGATCCGTACTACTCGTCCAACATTTCTCTGATGCGTTCCGACTTCGCGCTTGCCTATCCCCCTCGGGTGCTGCCGCCCTGGATGGAGCCAGGGGAAGTGCAGAAGACGGAGCCCAGTCTTGCGGCTAGGGAGCGTGGACACGAGCGCTCCCTCGGAGATGTCGCGCTCCCGACATAGTCGCCAACTGCGAGCGGCTGTGGCAGGGCAGAGACGATGCGCTTGCGGAAACTCTGGCGGGCGAAACCGCGACTGGCAGACCTGATCCGCATAGCGGATGCTGCACGCGGCCGGCGTGACTGGCCAGCCGCTGCGGAGGGCTATGCGAATGTTCTCGCTCGCGCGCCCCGCAACGGGTCGGTCTGGGTTCAATACGGACATGCGCTGAAGGAGTCGGGGCAGATCGAGGAGGCTGCGAACGCCTATGGACGGGCCGTCGCCCTGATGCCCGACAATGCGGACGCCCATCTTCACTACGGGCACGCGTTGAAAATGATCGGCAAGCGCGAGGAGGCGATCGCGACGCTTGCAACAGCGCTCCAAATAGATCCGGATGTCGATTCCGCCTATGACGAACTGGTGCGACTTGGCGTGCGGGACCGTGCTGGCGACGCCGGCGTCCTCGCCGTTCGGAGGCGCAGCGTGGCGGCGGCCGAAAGCTCCGCCCGCCGCACCGCCGAGGCGCTGAAGCAGGCGGCGCGCTATGCGAGCTACCCGAAGCGCAGCTATGACGAGTTCCGCCGCGACTTCCCGATCGCGCCGCCTCCGGGGCGAGCCCCGACCGGGGAGGTTCTCGTCCTGGTCGATGCGCTGGACGCGGTGCCCGCGCTCCTGCGGTCGACCCTGATGTCGCTCGTGAACCAGGCTGCGACCGGCTGGCAAGCGCTCGTGATCGGATCTCCGGCGATCGCGGCGCATCCGGTGGGCAGCTTCGCCCACGTCGAGCCGCGCATCCGCTTCATGGACGCGGCCGGAGAACTAGCCGACATCGATCCCACCGCGACGCTGGTGCTCCTGACCGCAGGTACGATCCTGGACCCGCAGGCGCTATCCTGGTTCGGTCTGGCGGCGGAGCGCACCGGCGCGATCGTCGTCTATGCCGACCATGACGAGGGCCACGAGAATTGGCGCGACGGCTTGGAGCGCTGGTCGCCGGCCTTCTACTGGCCCTATGATCCCGACTTCTTCGCCGCCGCTGCGGAGGTGCCGGCGGTAGTGCTCGCGGCAGGGCATGTCTTCCGGTCGATCGATGCTGCCGCGATGCTCGATGCGCACGACGGAGAGGCCCTGCGTCGCGCCCTGCTGCTTGCGGCGGGAGGGCACGGACGGGCAGCCCATGTGCCCCGCCTTCTCTCGACGAAGCTCGCGCTCCCGGAGATCGCGTTCCATGGCAAGGCCGATCCGGCGATCCCGGCGAAGCTCGCGTGGAAGCCTGCGCGACCCACGGCGACGCTCCGGGACGAGCGCATCCATGTCGTCGTACCCACGCGTGACGAGGCCGCGATGCTGGAACGCTGCGTCGCTACGTTGCGGGAGCGGACGGCGCGCCCGGATCTGCTGCGGATCACGATCGTCGACAACCGCTCCAAGAACGAGGACACCCGCCGCCTGCTGACGTCGGGGGAGGCCGCGGGCCGGTTCGACTTCCGCAGCTTCGACGAACCGTTCAACTGGTCGCGTGCGAACAATCTGGCGGTCGCGGGTTCCGACGCCGGAATCCTGCTGTTCCTGAACAACGATACCGAAATGCTGACCCAAGGCTGGGACGATCGGCTGCGCGATCGCTTCGAGGACAGAAGCATCGGCGCGGTCGGCGCCCGGCTGCTTTATCCGGACGGTGCGGTCCAGCACGCCGGCGTCCTGCTCGGCGTGCTGGACGCCCTGCCGGTGCACGAGGCGCTAGGGGCCGATGGCACGGATCCCGGCCCGCTCGGCCGCTGGGTCACGCCCAGGCGCGTGACAGCCGTGACGGGCGCGTGCCTCGGCATACGCCGCGATGCCTTCGAGCAGGCCGGGGGGTTCGACGAGCGCAATCTGTTTGTGGCCTATAACGACGTGGACCTCTGCATTCGGCTGCGCGAGGCCGGGCTGGCGATCGTCTATGATCCGCTCATCGAGCTGATCCACTACGAGTCGCGATCTCGCGGTCAGGCGGTCACCCGGTCGCAGATCGCCTGGGACCATGCGGAGCGCGATACGCTCCATCGGCTCCGCGGCGCGGCGATGCTGGAGGAGCCCTCGTACAACCCCCATTTCCCCTGGCCGGGCGTGCCGTTCGACGGGCTGCGCGAGCCGACGATGACGCAGATCATCCAGCATATCGACCGGAGCGCGGACCCCTTCCCGTGGCGGCCGGAACGCTCGAACCCCGCCGAAGAGCGCTGAGGCACGCCAACGGCGATCTACTTCCGGTAGGCGATCATGCAGCGTTAACTTGAGGAGTCATGCGGCGGCGGCCGATCAGCGCGTCACGGAGCGAAGCGTGAGGAACGGCGAGAACAGCTGATTGATGATCCCGACCAGCTTCGCCGGCTGGTTGGCCGCCGCATTGCCGATGTAGATGACGTCCTTGTCGCGCACGGCGAAGCGTTGCGACAGGAAGTAGCTGGCCGGCTTCATCATGTTCAGCCGGTAGACGATCGGCATGTCGGCGGCGCCCGCATCGGGGGAAGGCACGTAGCGGAACAGGAAGACCGCCGACGGGTCGGCGGCCGAATCGGTCGGGCCGCCGGCACGCGCCACCGCTTCGGCAAGCGACAGGTCGCCGGTTTCGAACGCGATCTGCGATACCTTGGTCGTCGCCCCGAGCACGATGAAGGAACGCGGCCGCTTGATCAGCTCGATACGGTCGCCCGGCACGAGCACGAGATCGTCGGCCGCACCCGCGCGGACGCGGCCGAGCCGTTCCTCCAGCGTCCGCGAGCCGCGGTTGAAGCGCACGATGGTATCCTCGGCGGAATAGGCCGCGCCGCCCGAGGAAGCGATCGCATCCAGCAACCGTTCGCGCTGGAGCGTAAGCTCGAAACGCCCAGGCCGGCGAACGTCGCCTCCGACGAAGACGGTGTTGCTGTAGTTGTTCTTGATCGCGACCAGTGCCTGCGGGTTCTGCGATAGGCCGTGCAGGCCGCGCTCGATCATCGCCTCGATCTCGACCGGCGTCTGCCCGGCGACCGTGATCGCGCCGACATAGGGCAGCCTGATCTTGCCGTCGCGATCGACGGTAACGGTCGGGAAGTTCTCGCCGCGCGCCGACGGATCGAAGCCCTCGGTCTGCCCCCGTCCGCTGCCGAAGAGGCCGACCCCGACTTCGTAGAGGCTGATCGACAACACGTCGCCCGCGCCGACGACATCGGCCCGCGCCTCCTGCGCCAGCGAGGCGAGCGAGGAGGACGCCTTCTCCTCGACGTCGCGGTCGCGCTGGACATCCGCGATGACGTTGCCGTCGATATCGACGACGCGGAAGCCGATCGCATTCCTGTCGGGCTCTGCGCCGCGCACGATCTGGTGGGCGGTCGGGCCGCTGGCAGGTAGTGTCGCGCATCCCGACAGCAAGGCTACGGAAGCGCAGGCGAGCGCGAAGCGCGGCGCCCCGGAAAACGACATGGCGATCATCTGCCCTCCAAAAGCGTCGGTGCGGCCGCTTCGGCCGCCCGCGCGAATGCTTCCAGGCCGGTCAACGATGGTGACAGCCGGGCTCGCGCAGGGCCGTGACGCGGCCGCCCGCAAAGGTCAAGAACGGCTTCAGCATCGCCGCGGCTTCAGGCCGCGCGCATCTGGAGGTGATGGTGAACCTCGTTGGCCTCGTCGATCGTGTCGTAGAACACGAGCGCGCCGCCGTAGACCACCGCGCCGCTGCGGCAATATTGCCGCAGCGTGCCGGGATCATGCGATATCATGACGAGCGTCGCGTTGTCGCGCCGTTCCATCAGCGCCTGCTCGCATCGCTGGCGGAAACGCTCGTCGCCAGCCGCGGTGACCTCGTCGACGAGGTAGCAGTCGAAATTGATCGCGAGCGAAACGCCGAAGGCGAGGCGCGCCTGCATGCCGGCGGAATAAGTGTGCACCGGCTGATGGAGGTAGGGCCCGAGCTGCGCGAAATCCTCGATGTAGCTGAGGAGTTCCTCCTCCCGCTGATTGTAGATGCGCGAGATGAAGCGCGCATTGTCCGCACCGGTAAGGCTGCCCTGAAAGCAGCTGGCATAGCCGATCGGCCACGACGTCGACATGGAGCGCCGGACGACCCCGGTGGTCGGCTGCTCCACACCGGCGATCAGCCGCATCAGGGTGGACTTGCCCGCGCCGTTAGCGCCGCAGATTCCGATGCTGTCGCCGCGCTCGATCTTGAAGTTCAGCTTGCTGAAAACATGCTTGTGGAAGCGCCGGATGTGATAGACTTTGGATACATCCTTGAACTCGATCATAGTCAGCCAACATCCGTACGCGCTATCGGTGCCATCAACACGCGCACCGCCGTCCCGCCGGATACGGCCCGGGCACGGAGCAAACCTTCTCATAGCGGTGTCGTTGCACCTTAACAATCATCCGATCTGCATCGACGGCCGAATGATCGGCGTCGCGGGCATGGGCGTGAGCACTTATGCGGAGGGCCTGCGTGCGCTCCTGCCCCGGATCACCACCCGGCCGATGCTCTTGAGTGCCGGCAGCGGCAGCCGCAGCCGTCTCCGCCGGCTGCTCGCGGCAGCGCGATCGGGCCCGCGTCCCGCGGCGATCAGCGGCTTAGACGGGCAGGGCGAGATGCGCATCGTGGCGCCTG